>NZ_JBYTCN010000006.1:0-62539 GCF_058790335.1 Rhodanobacter sp. FW101-FHT13A11
GGTGTTTCTTTGGGCGCGGTTGCTGTGGCGACCGCAGGTCGCGACCCGCAACAGGTCACCGCCAGGGGCTTTATCCTTCGAAGGCCTCCCCCTCCGGGGGAGGCCTTCGTCTTTTTGGCCCTTGGCCCGCGCCGCCGCCATCGCCGATTGCGACACGGCATGGCTCTCCATCAACAGAGCCCGTCCTGTGCCTGTCGAAGCGCCAAGTGTTCCAACGTTGCGGCAGCCCTCCTTCACCTATGATGGAAGGACGCCGCGATCGGCGGGCGCCTCAGGGAGCGGCTCTTGTTTGTCCATGTCGAAACGCGCCGTCGCCCTCGCTGGCACTGGGCCACCTTGCTGATCGTGATGCTCTGCGTGCTGTGCTTCGTGGGTCTGGCGCTGATGCCTGCGCCGCAGCGGATTTCGTTGCTGCTGGAGTGGGGCACGGTACCGGCGAACATCTTCGACCCGCACGAAGCCTTGCTGCCGCAGCTGACCGATCCGGCCCTGCTGCGGTTGTTCACCGCACTGTTCATCCACGTCACCTGGCTGCATCTGCTCAGCAACTTGCTGTTCCTGGTGATTTTCGGCCTGCCGGGCGAGCGCGCGCTGGGCTCGCTGCGCTTCCTGCTGCTGTTCGTGGTGGGCGGGATCGTGGCGAACCTGATCGGCGCGTTGTCACTCGCAGGCGTGCGCCTGCCGATCATCGGCTGCAGCGGTGCGGTGTCGGCGGTGGTGGGAGCGTACGTGGCGTTGTTTCCGCGCGCGCGTCTCGGCCTGGTTCTGCCGCTGGGGCTGTACCTGGAATTCGTGCGGGTGCCGGCGTTCCTGCTGATCGGCATCTGGGTGCTGCTGCAACTGCTGTTCAGCTATGCGGGCCCGAGCTATGGCGCCTACGTGTGGTGGGCCCACATCGGCGGATTCCTGTTCGGTGTGGTGTTTGCGCTGTTCTCGCGCGATGCGGTTGCCCGCCGCCTGCGCAATTGAGGTTCAACTGGCGACCTTGTCCCAGTCGTGACGGCGGGAAAACTGGCGTAGCAAGCGACGCGCATCCGGCGTGGCGGCCACGGCATCGTAGACCTGCCGCGGATCCGCGCCCTCGCGCCGCATGTCGGCGTGCTTGCGCGTGATGTACGCACGCATCACGTCGGCGTTGAATTCCGGGTGGAACTGGGTGCTGAACGCACGCGGACCATAACGCAGCAACTGGTGGGGATCCCTCGCCGAACGGGCCAGCACGGCGGCGCCGGCGGGTGGTTCGAGCACGCTCTGTTCGTGCGTGGTATGCGCGCGGAAGCTGGCAGGCAACGAGGCGGTCAGCGGATCGTGGGCCGCGCCGGTGGAAAGCGCGATCGTCTGGGTGCCGATTTCGCGCCCGCCCGGCAGGTAGTCGACGCGCCCGCCCAGCGCATGCGCCATCAGTTGGTGGCCGTAGCAGACGCCGAACAGCGGCAGCTCCATGTCCATCGCGTCACGGATCCAGCCGGCGGTGCGTTCACTCCACGGCTCGCGCGAGGTGACCATGGCAGCCGAACCGGTGATCATGGCGCCGGCAACTTCGCGCGGCGGCGGCAGTGCCTCGCCGGCCGCGACGTCGACGATCCGCAGCTGTCGCGGGTGCAGCCCGGCGCCGAGGCGGAACCAGTGCGGGAAGTCGCCATGCCGGGCGCGGATGGTATCCGGCGCGCGACCGGTACGGATGATCAGGACGGGTTTCATGCGGAAGGTCGATGGCGACATTTGGACGTCTTTACGGCTGAGTATCGTCGAATCCGTCAATGGGCGGCAACACCGTGAGAACCTCCTGCACCGTGGTCAGCCCGGCGGCCACCTGGTCGGCAGCCGAGATGCGCAGCGGCCGCATGCCTTCGGAAAGCGCGGCATGGCCGAACCGGCCCAAATCGAGATGGGCCGAGATCATGCCGCGCAGCCGCGACGACAGTTTCAGCATCTCGTAGATGCCGGTGCGCCCGAGGAAGCCGGTGTTGCGGCACTCCAGGCAGCCGACCGGCTGGAACACCTGCTCCGGCAGAAGGAGGTTCCAGCCGTGGGTCAGCACGTTCCAGGCCTGCGGGTCCTGCGTGGTCGCCCGCTTGCAGTGCGGGCACAAGGTGCGTACCAGCCGCTGCGCCACCACGCCGGTGAGGGTGGACTGGATCAGGTAGTGCGGCACGCCGAGGTCGAGCAGGCGGGTGACCGCGCTGGGCGCGTCGTTGGTGTGTAGCGTGGACAGCACCAGGTGGCCGGTGAGCGAGGCCTGCACCGCCATCTGCGCGGTTTCCAAGTCGCGGATCTCGCCGATCATGATGATGTCGGGGTCTTGGCGCAGCAGCGTGCGCACGCCAGCGGCGAAGTCGAGGTCGATCGCCGCATGCACCTGCATCTGGTTGAATTCCGGCGAGACCATCTCGATCGGGTCTTCCACCGTGCACACGTTGAGCTCCGGCGTGGCCAGGTGCTTCAGCGTGGAATACAGCGTGGTGGTCTTGCCCGAACCGGTGGGGCCGGTGACCAGCACGATGCCGTGCGGCCGCTCCACCATGCTGCGCCAGTTGGCGCCTTCGCCGGCGGAGAAGCCGAGCTGTGCGAAATCCTTCACCACCAGGTCCGGGTCGAAGATGCGCATCACCACCTTCTCGCCGAACGCGGTGGGCATGTTCGAGATGCGCAGTTCAACCTCGCGGCCGGAGGACGAGCGCGTCTTGATGCGGCCGTCCTGCGGGCGGCGCTTCTCGGCCACGTCCATGCGCGCCAAAATCTTGATGCGCGCGGTGACGGCGGTCATCACGGGGGAAGGCAGCTCGAATACCTTCTGCATGATGCCGTCGATGCGGAAGCGCATGTGCCCAGTGTCGCGGCGTGGCTCCAGGTGGATGTCCGAGGCGCGCTGCTCGAAGGCGTACTGCAGCAGCCAGTCGACGATGTGCACCACATGGCGGTCGTCGGCGCCGACCTCGCCGCTCTTGCCCAGTTCGACCAGCTGCTCGAAGTTGAGGATGGCCGAGGAGCTGTCGCTGCCGCCCTTGGCGTCCTGCGCCAGCTGGATCGAACGCTGGACGCCGTAAAATTCCTGCAGGTAGCGGTTGATGTCGATCGGGCTGGCCACCACACGCTTGACGTCCCGCCGCAGCATCTGGCCCAGGTCGGAGGCCCAGCCGGCGTCGAACGGTTCACACGTGGCGAACGTCACTTCGCCCGGCGCGACCGCGATCGGCAGGATCCGGTGCCGCTTGGCGTAGGCATGGCTCACCACCTGGGTTGCCGCCGCGACGTTGATCTTCATCGGGTCGATCTTCAGGTACGGCAACCCGGCACGACCGGCCAGCCATTCGGCCAGGTTCTCCAGGCCCAGCGGTCGTCCCGGGTCGCGCAGGTTCGTCAGCCTGGCGTTGGCGATCAGCACCAGCGGGTGCAGCTCCACCGTACTGCGGCCGGCCCGGGCGCCCATCCGCACCTGCCTGGCGTCCTCGGCCTGCAGGTAACCGTCGACCACCAGCGTCGCCAGCAGTTCCTCCAGCTCCAGCCGGCCGCGTCGGCCGAGCAGCGATGCGATTTGCGGTGAAGCGGCCATCCGGGTGTATTTCCTGCGTGGCGTCCAGCGGGCACGGCCCGGTGGCAAAGCGCGCTGCGGCTATACTAACGCGCTTTACTCCAGGTCACGGAAAGCCATGTCCGCACGCACCTTCCAGGATGTGATCCAGACCCTCAACCGCTACTGGGCGGCGCAGGGTTGTGTGCTGCTGCAGCCGCTCGATACCGAGGTCGGCGCCGGCACCTTCCATCCCGCCACCTTCCTGCGCGCGCTCGGTCCCGAGCCCTGGGCCGCCGCCTACGTGCAGCCCTCGCGCCGACCCACCGACGGCCGCTACGGCAACAACCCGAACCGCCTGCAGCATTACTACCAGTACCAGGTGGTGATGAAGCCGAACCCCGAGGATATCCTCGATCTCTACATTGGCTCGCTGAAGGAGCTGGGCCTCGATCCGCTGGTGCATGATCTGCGCTTCGTCGAGGACAACTGGGAGTCGCCCACGCTCGGCGCCTGGGGCTTGGGCTGGGAGGTGTGGCTGAACGGCATGGAGGTGACCCAGTTCACCTACTTCCAGCAGGCCGGAGGCCTGGAGTGCCGCCCGGTGACCGGCGAAATCACCTATGGCCTGGAACGGCTGGCGATGTACCTGCAGAACGTGGACAACGTCTACGACCTGATCTGGACTGACGGTCCACGCGGAATCGTGACCTACGGCGATGTGTTCCACCAGAACGAGGTGGAGCAGAGCACCTACAACTTCGAGCACGCCAACGTGGCCGAACTGCTGCGCTGGTTCGACGTGTGCGAGGCCACCGCGAACCAGCTGATTGCGGCCAGCCTGCCGCTGCCGGCGTACGAGCAGGTGATGAAGGCCAGCCACACCTTCAACCTGCTGGACGCACGCCGCGCGATCAGCGTCACCGAGCGCCAGCGCTACATCCTGCGCGTGCGCACGCTGTCGCGCAGCGTGGCCGAGACCTACGTGGCACAGCGCGAGAAGCTCGGTTTCCCGGGCCTGAAGAACGTTTTCAGGGAGCAGGCCGCATGAGCGCCGCCAAGTCGCTGTTGATCGAACTGGGTACCGAGGAACTGCCGCCGAAGGCGCTGGACGAGTTGTCCGCCGCTTTCCTGCGTGGCATCTGCGATGGTTTGGCCAGGCGCGGCATCGAGGCCGGCCTCGACCTGGCCCAGGCCTACGCCTCGCCGCGCCGCCTGGCCGTACTCGTGCCCGCCGTGGCCGTGGCCCAGCCGGAGCAGGCGATCGAGCGCCGGGGCCCGGCACGGAACGCCGCCGTCGATGCCGAGGGTCGGCCCTCGAAGGCGCTGCTCGGTTTCGCGCAATCCTGCGGCGTCGGCGTCGAGCAACTGCAGAAGCTGGAGACCGACAAGGGCAGCTGGTACGTCTGGCGCACGGTCAAGCCGGGTCAGCCGGTGGCGGCGCTGCTGCCGGAGATCGTCGACGAGGCGCTGAAGGGCCTGCCGATCCCGCGCCCGATGCGCTGGGCCGATCATGACTACAGCTTCGTGCGCCCGGCGCACTGGCTGGTGATGCTGCATGGGGCCGACATCGTCGACGGCACCGTGCTGGGCCTGGCCAGCGGACGCAAGTCGCGCGGCCATCGCTTCATGCACCCGCAGCCGGTGCACGTGGCCGCCGCCGACGGCTGGCTGGATACGATGCGCGCCAGCAACGTGCTGGCCGATCCGCGCGAACGGCGCCAGCGCATTCGTGAGCAGGTGGCCGCGCTGGCGGCGACCACCGGGGGCGTGCCGCGGCTGGATGGCGCGCTGCTGGACGAATTGGCCAACCTCACCGAATGGCCGGTGGCGATCGCCTGCACGTTCGAGCGCGAATTCCTCGCCGTGCCGCCGGAAGCGCTGGTCGCCACCATGGTGGCCAACCAGAAATTCGTGCCGGTGTTCGACGCGAACGGCCGCCTCACCGAGCACTTCATCGGCATCGCGAACCTCGAGAGCAAGAAGCCGGCCGAGATCCGCAAGGGTTACGAACGGGTGATCCGGCCGCGTTTCGCCGATGCCAAGTTCTTCTGGGACGAGGACCTGAAGACGCCGCTGGCCAGCTACCAGGAGCAGCTCAGGAACGTGACCTATCAGCAGGCGCTGGGCAGCCTGTGGGACAAGAGCGTGCGCGTGGCCGAATTGGCGCGGATCACCGCCAACCGGGTCGGTGTCGACGCCGGCATGGCTACCCGTGCCGCCGCCCTGAGCAAGTGCGACCTGCTGACCCGCATGGTCGGAGAATTTCCCGAGTTGCAAGGCGTGATGGGCCGCTATTACGCCAGCCACGACGGCGAACTGGCCGCGGTGGCTGAGGCGCTGGACAGCTACTACCAGCCGCGCTTCGGTCGCGACGCGATCGCCGCCGACAAGCTGGGCCAGGTGCTGGCCGTGGCCGAACGGCTCGATACGCTCGCCGGCATCTTTGCCATCGGCATGAAACCGGGCGGCAACAAGGACCCGTTCGCGTTGCGCCGTGCCGCGCTGGGCCTGGCCCGTACCCTGATCGAGGGCAATCTGGAGCTGGATCTGCGCGGCAGCCTGATCGAGGCGCTGGAGCTGCTGCCGGACGCCGCGCTGGCCGCCGGCCTGAGGCCGGGCAAGGACGGCAAGCCGCCGGCACTGGATGCAGGCCAGCGCCGCGCCATCCTGCTCGACGAGCTGCACGACTTCGTGCTCGACCGCCTGCGCGGCTACTACGCCGAGCAGGGTTTCGACAATGCGCAGTTCGAGGCGGTACTCGCGGTGCAGCCGTCCAGTCTGGCCGATTTCGACCGGCGCCTGCGCGCCGTGGTTGAGTTCGGTCGCCGCCCGGAGGCCGCCAGCTTGGCTGCCGCCAACAAGCGGGTCGCCAACATCTTGCGCAAGCAGGCCGCGGAACCGGGTGCCCAGCCGATCGACGGGGTCGTCGATCCGGCGCTTTTCGAGGCCGATGCGGAACGTGACTTGGCCGAGGCATTGGCTGCAGCCCGGCACGAGACCGCCGCGGCGCTGGAGGCCGGCGATTACACCGCGGTGCTGGCCCGCCTGTCACAGCTGCAGGCGCCGGTGGATGCGTTTTTCGACAGCGTGCTGGTCAACGCCGACGATCCGGCCGTACGCATGAACCGGCTGGCCCTGCTCGGTCAGCTGAAGGCCCGGTTCGGCGCCGTCGCCGATATCGCTCTGCTCTGAGTACGTGCGCGGAAAACAACGCGGCTGTCGTCGAGGCGGCCGCGTCGTCGTGCGCGAAAGGACGAATCAGGCCCGGTTGCGTTCCTTGCGGATCCGCTCGGCGAGCTGGTGATTGAACGTCACCATCGCGATCGGGTCCACATGCGAGCCGCCGGGGCCGAGGATCTCGTAGAGCTGGCTCAGCAGGTCGGCGTTTTCGGACAACGAGAGCTGGCTGTCAGCCAGGCTCAGCTCCGATTGCAATATGCGCACGGCGGTATTCAACCGCTGCGCGTCGACCGTGGCCTGGGGAGCCTGGCCATGCGCGTGCTGGCGACCGTGTGATCGGTGCGACGTGACCTTTTCCGAGCTGTGCTGGTCGTCCAGGTTGGGCAGGGTCGGGTCCATCTGCAGCGAACCCTCGCCGGCCACCAGCCAGACCAGCGAGATGCCCAGCGTGCGCGCCAGCGTGACGCATCGCGCACGCGAGGGGTCGGTGTTGCCGTCGCGCCAGCTGCGCACCACGCCTTCGGAAAAACCGCACATCCGCGCGATTTCCGTGGCGCTGCCAACCCGCTGGATCAACAACTTGATGCGATCTGCAAAAGAATTCGAAGCTGGCTGATTCGTGAGATTTTGCGTGTTCATGGATTCGGCCGGGCTGGTAAGGAAGGGCGATTGTGCGAATAGCACGTTTTTTCGAAACAAGTCAATGAGCAAGAAAAGAAGGAAAGGTTACGAAAGTGTTGACCTCTGCAAACTCTTGAACTAACTTCGTAAATTCTTGCGTATCCAGATACGCAAAAACTCGCGTTGGATCATGTGCATCGGCACAACCGGCCAAAGCGGCCGGAGGTGTTCCTGCGGATGGCACGCATACAAAAAAAGTTTCATGTGCCCGGACCGTTCGGGCGGAACCTTGGGAGTTACCAAACAATGAATTCACACAATAAGTTGGCGGCACATCATCTCCGTCGAACGGCTTTGGCTGTCGGTCTGGGGCTGAGCCTCGGCATGATCGGCACCGGCGCGCTCGCACAGAATGCTCAGAGCACCCAGGCACCCGATCAGGGCCAAGCCAAGGAATTATCGACTGTCACGGTGACTGGTTCACGCATCCACAGCGTGGATGTGGAAACCGCTCAGCCGGTGTTCACCGTGACCCAGGCCGACATCCAGAAGACCGGCCTGGTCAGCGTGGGTGACATCCTGGCGAACCTTACCGTCGCCGGCGCGCAGACCTTCAGCAAGGCCAGCGTGCTGACCTCCAACCCGGAGCAGGGCGGCCAGTACGTCAACGTGCGCAACCTGGGCGAGCAGCGCACCCTGGTGCTGGTCAACGGCAAGCGCTGGGCGTCCAGCCTGGCCGGCTTCACCGACATGTCCACGATTCCCGCCGCGCTGATCGAGCGCATCGACATCCTGAAGGATGGCGCGTCGTCGATCTACGGCTCCGATGCCATCGCGGGCGTCATCAACATCATCCTGAAGGACCACTACGTCGGTGCCGAGGCCTCGGCCTACTACGGCCAGAACCAGGCGGGTGACGGTACCAAGGATGCCTACTCGTTCACGATGGGCACCAGCAACGAGAAGAGCTCGCTGGTGTTCGGTGCCAACTACACCAAGGAAAGCCCGATCTGGGCCAGCAAGCGCAAGGCTACCGCCTACACGTTCGGGCCGAATCATGCCGAAGATGGTCTGAGCGGCACGGGTCCGTGGGGCCGCTTTGTGGATCCTTCACCTGCCGGCACGACCGGCCACGGCTCTTACAACGCCAAGGGCGTATGGGTTCCGTACCAGTGGGTCATCAACCACACGGGTAGCTACGACGGCGTCGGCGTCGGCCAGAGTTCGCGTAACTTTGCCAATTACCATCGTTCTGGCACCAACGCTCCCAACGATTACTTCAACCCGACCCAGCAGATGAATCTGGCCGGCTCCAACGAGCTGAAGTCGATCTTCACCAACGGTCGCTACGACTTCAACGAGTTCGTGTCGTTCCGCGCCACCGGCATGTACGCCGAGCGCGACAACCAGCGTCAGGTCGCCGGTTACCCGCTGAATACCAACACGCAGGCCACCAATCCGGTCTACATCAGCGGTGACAGCTATTACAACCCGATGCCGGGAAATGATCTGTTCTTCTATCGCCGCACCATCGAGCTTCCCCGCGTCACCAGGAACAACGTCAAGTCGTACCACTTCGACGCCGGTTTCGAAGGCTCCTTCGATGTGGGCAGCCGGGTGTGGAACTGGGACGTCGGCACCAATTACAACAAGTATGACGTCGTCGAGTACGGCTCGGGCAACCTCAACCTGACGAACCTGAAGCAGGCGCTGGGCCCGTCGTTCCTGAATGCTGACGGCAAGGTGCAGTGCGGCACGGCGGCCAACCCGATCGCGTTCACCCAGTGCGTGCCGTTCGACGTCCTGGGCGGTCCCTCGGCCTCCACCCCGCAGGCGCTGGCCTACATCAACAGCCTGAGCCAGAGCACGCTGCAGAGCGTCTCCAAGGAATACACCGCCAACATCACCGGCGGTCTGTTCGACCTGCCGGCCGGTGAGGTGGCGTTTGCAGCCGGTTACGAGCACCGCAAGGTCAGCGGCTACGACCTTCCGGACCAGCTCGCCAGCTCGGGCAAGACCACCGACCTGGCCGCTGGCGCGACGTACGGCAAGTACACCACCAACGAAGCGTATGTCGAGTTCAACGTTCCGCTGCTGAGGGACCTGCCGGGCGCGAAGCTGCTCTCGGTGGACGTCGCCAGCCGTTACTCGCACTACAGCAACTTCGGCAGCACCACCAACAACAAGTACAGCTTCCAGTGGAAGCCGATCGACGACTTGATGATGCGTGGCACGTACGCGGAAGGCTTCCGCGCGCCGACGCTGGACGACGTGTCCGGCGGTGGTTCGCAGACGTTCGACTATTACACCGATCCCTGCGACACCAAGTTCGGTGCAGCCGCGACCAACGCCGGTGTAGCAGCGAAGTGCGCCGCCCAGGGCTTGCCGGCTAATTTCCGCCAGCTCGCCACCACCGGCCTGCCGATTTCGGCGCCGAATACGCAGAGCACGTCCGCGTTCAACGCCGGTGTGGGCAACGCCGGCCTGACCCCGGAAAAGAGCGTCAGCAAGACCGCCGGTCTCGTCTACAGCCCGCAGTGGGTGCCGGGTCTGGACGTGAGCGCCGACTGGTACAAGGTCAAGATCACCAACGTGATCACCGGCGTCAGCGCCAACTACGTGCTGGGTCAGTGCTACCTGGCCAATTCGGCGACTTATTGCGGCCAGTTCGGTCGTGACCCGGGCACCGGCCAGGTGGTTGGCCTGAACCGCGGCAACATCAACATGGGCATGCTGTCGACCGAAGGCTGGGACTTCGGCGCGCATTACCGCCTGCCGGACTTTGGCTACGGCAAGTTCACCGTCAACCTCGACGCGAACTACCTGTCGGCGTATGACACCCAGAGCACGGCGGACGCCGACATCGTTGGTTACGCCGGTCAGTGGAGCCTGCCGCGCTGGCGCGCCAATGCGGGCGTCGACTGGTCGATGGGCGACTTCGGCGCAAGCTGGGGCCTGCGCTACTACGGCGCGTTCCGCGACGATTGCTGGGAAGCGGACGTCGAGTGCAACCAGCCGAACTACGAGGGCAAGAACTGGGGCACCGGTGCCAACCGCAAGGGCGCCATCGTGTTCCACGACGTCTCGGCTCGTTACAACACGCCGTGGAATGGCAGCATCCAGGCCGGTGTGAACAACGTGTTCGGCAAGAAGCGTCCGATCACCTACACGGTGAGCAACAGCAACGCCTCGTACTACGATCCGGCGCTGGACATCGACCGCTACTTCTTCGTGCGCTATACCCAGAAGTTCTAAGCGTCAGCTGACCTTCTGCTGAAACGGGCCGGGATCCTCGAAGGATCCCGGCCTTTTTTGTGGAGTTGGACGGGTTCATCAGCTGGAAGCAAGTGGCCATGGGTGTTCTCTCGAAGCTTCCGCGTTTTTCCGGCTTGCTCGGAGTGTCGTGAAGGCTGAGGATGTCATGGTGCACCGGATGGCAGGAGTCCATCCGTCGGGCGGAAAGAATGCTCGCAATTGCCGCGGTGCTACCAAGTCTCCGTCATGCGACATACGCCGTGGAGACGATAAGGACGCGGCGGTTCAGAGCACGGTGCGGAAGGTGTCATTGGGCCGCTTGGCATGGGCGTTCTGTGCTGGCTTGTCCAGGTGGATACGTAACATCCGATGCACCGCTGTTCGGCCCGATGTCACGAGGTCGCACTGATGGGCTTCGGCCCGCTGTCCGGGCGCAGGCGCGGAGGGCGCCAATGCAGATCCCCCGATGCGTGCCCGGGCCGGACGACATGTGACGGAAGCGGGCCCGTACCGATTCCCTGGCAATGGCTGTTTCTTTCAGCAAGGGCACATGCGACCCCGACTCGCAAGAAATTACATAAAAGCAAGTTGTAGGCGTAATAACTTGTTGACAATCTGCCGTGAGCGAAGGTAGCGTCCTTAGCTTGGCGGCATCGTCGCGTCTGTATTTGATGCTTCGATGCGAGTCGCAGTGAGGCTTCGGGGGATGTCTTGGAAACTTTCGAGCCATCTCCTTTGGAAAGTCAGGCTGGCAAGTTTTTGCGATACCGCATCGCAGTAATCCATCGGCAGCCGGCCTTTCGCTAGCGTCACCGCCTTTTGGCAGTCCGTTCTTGGGAAAGTTATGGGGAGATCATTCAAATGAAATTTCGTAACACGAGTCGCAATATCCAATTGCGTCGTTCGGCTCTGGCAGTCGGCATGGCGTTGAGCCTTGTAGGGGGGGCGGCCTTTGCGCAATCGCGCTCTGCAGGTTCGATTTTCGGTGAGGCTGCTGCCGGCAGCCAGATCACCATCATCAGTTCCGATACCGGCTTGACCCGTATCATCGCCACAGACTCGAAGGGCCGTTATCGCGCCAACGAGCTGCCGATCGGCAACTACACCGTCAAGGCAATGAAGGATGGAGAGACGGTAGGCACCCGAGACAACGTCAGGGTGAGCATCGGCGGCACGGCAGTCAATTTCGTTGCTGCCAATGCGCAGGATCTGGGCGCGGTGACCGTGACAGCGTCGGCCTTGCCGTCGATCGACGTCAGTCGCGTCGATACCAGCACGGATCTTACGGCGACGATCATGGACAACGTCCCGGTGGCACGTGATATCACTCAGGCCGCGGTGCTTGCGCCCAGTGTCATCCCGGCCGACTCGCGTTACGGCAATTCGGTGTCGTTCGGTGGCTCGGCGGCTTCCGAGAACGCCTACTTCATCAATGGCTATCCGGTCACCAATGCACTGACCAACATCGGTTCCACCACGCTGCCATTTGATGCCATCGATGCAATGCAGGTGATTACCGGCGGTTACAGTGCGCGCTACGGACGATCCACCGGTGGCGTAATCAACGTTTCCACCAAATCCGGCAGCAATCAGTGGAAGTTCGGCGCCCTGACGACATGGACGCCGGAGAGCCTGCGTTCGACCCGCAAGAACATCTACTACCAGGCGGACACGGGTGCACAGAACGCCGGCAAAAAGTACTACAACCGCAGCAACTTCGTTTCCAATCCCTTTACATACGGCGTTTACGCCAGCGGCCCGCTGATCGAGGACCGCCTGTTCATCTATGCCTCCGGCGAGTGGGACAAGGACAACTACGCCTACAACCAGGCGGTCGGTAACGCTGCGCGGACTGCTTACATTACCGATGAGATCAAGAAGCCGCGCTGGCTGACCAAGGTCGACTGGAATATCAACGACAGCAACCTGATCGAAGTCACCGCGCTGTCCGACAAGACAGGCACCACCCGCAGCCGCTATGCATACAGCTTTGCCGACGGCACTCATGGCGGTACCAAGAATGGCGGGTATCGCTACAAGGATGGTGGCGAAACATACATCGGCAAATACACCGGCTACCTCACCGACAGCCTGACCCTGAGTGCCCTGTACGGCAAGCAGACCACGCAGCACTTCTCGGCGCCATACGGTTACGATCCATCCAAGGTGAACATCAACGACACCCGTCCGATCACCAACAAGGTCACGGGCCTGCAGCCCTATACCACCTTGGCCGATCCGAAGGCCTATGACAAGACGGATGGCTACCGCATCGACTTGGACTGGAAGCTGGGTGATCACGACATCAGCTTCGGCTATGACGTGTCGAATTCGGAATCTGAAGCTGGCACGGTGATGTCGGGTCCGCGTTATGCCTGGTTCTATGCGCGTACCGGTGCCCTGGGTGACATTCCTTCCAGCGGCGGCCTCACCACTGCGCCCAACAGCGATTACGTCTACAAGTACATCTTCGAGAATGGCGGTACGTTCAAGGTCGAGCAGAAGGCGTACTACGTCGAGGATCGCTGGCAAGTGACCGACCGCTGGCTGGTGTCGCTCGGCTTGCGCAACGACGGCTTTGACAATTACAACTCCGATGGCATCAAGTATGTCAGTCAGAAGAACCAGTGGGCTCCCCGTGTCGGTTTCAGCTGGGATGTCAACGGTGACTCGAGCCTGAAGATCTACGGCAATGCCGGCCGTTACTTCCTGGCGATGCCGCTGAACGTTGCAGTACGTGGTGCATCTGGTTCGACTTACACCACGGAGTTCTTCAGCTTCACCGGTATCGACCCGACCACGGGCGTCCCGACCGGTCTGACGGCGCTCGGCCGTGGCCCGTATTCGTCCAACAACGAGTATGGCCAGGCTCCCGATCCGCGCACCGTGGCCGCCAAGAACCTGAAGTCGCACTACCAGGACGAGTACATCCTGGGCATGCAGCAAGCCATTGGTCCGAAATGGAGCTGGGGTGCACGTCTGCAGTACCGCGACCTGAAGTCGGCCATCGACGACCAGTGCGACAACCGCCCGATGCTGAAGTACATGGCGGAGCACAACATCGCCGTCGATCCCGCTTACAGCTACTCGCCGGACTGCCGTCTGTTCAACCCGGGCGCCAACAACGTGATGCTGCTCGACCTGCCGGATGCGGCCGGTTCGCCCGAATTGGTTGCCGTGCCCTACAGCAAGGAAGACATGGGCATGTACATGAAGCGCAAGTACATCGGCCTGGACCTGTTCCTGGAGCATCCGTTTGCCGACAACTGGTTCGGTCGCTTGGACTACACCCTTTCGCATAGCTATGGCAATGATGAAGGCCAGCTGGATTCCGACATCGGCCAAGGCGATGTGTCGCAGACCGTGCTGTTCGATCACAAGGAGCTGATGGCTTACGGCGGTGGCAACTTGCCCAACGATCGCCGGCATGTGCTGAAGGCCTACGGTTACTACCAGCTCACCCCCGAATGGCAAGTGGGTGGCACCCTGGTTGCGCAGACCGGGCGTCCGAAGAGCTGCCTGGGTTATCTTCCGCAGGACGCGGCGGAATACAGCACGTTCTGGGCGGATAACCTCGACTATGGCCGTTATTATCACTACTGTGGCGGCAAGCCGGTGCCGCGCGGGAGTCTGGGGCGCCTCCCGACCGATGTTCAGTTGAGCCTGAATGTTGCCTACGTCCCGCGTTGGGCGAATGGCAACCTGAAGCTGAAGCTTGATGTGTTCAACGTGCTCAACCGTCAGGTGGCACAGAACGTCGAAGAACGCGGCGAGCTTGGTGGCATTCGTGCTGTGGCAGACAGCCGCTTCCGTGTCATCAGCTACGACGCACCGCGTTCGGTGCGCTTCACCGCACGGTACGACTTCTCGCTGTAAGCAACAGATTGCCGGGCCGGTAACGGTCCGGCAGTCCGCACTTGAACCCAACCGCTGGCGGCAACGTCGGCGGTTTTTTCATGTGTGTCGATGATTCGTGCTATCGCGACTCATCGCCTGCGGCAATAATCGAAGTGGCGCCGTGGCCAAGGGGGCCGCGGCGGAGACCACTTGCACAAGGCCATCGCATGAGCCAATTCGCATTGCTGGGCAAGCGGCGTTTCGCGCCGTTCTTCTGGACCCAGGCGCTGGGGGCGTTCAACGACAACGCGTTCCGCAATGCGCTGGTGATGCTGGTGGCGTTCCAGATGGGGCTGGGCGACCGCACGGTGTCGCTCTACACCAACCTGGCGCCGGCGCTGTTCATCATCCCGTTCTTCCTGTTCTCCGCCACCGCCGGGCAGCTGGCCGAGAAGTACGAGAAGAGCCGGATCATCCGCTGGGTGAAGCTGTTTGAGATCGCCGCGATGGCGCTGGCCGCGTACGGCTTCCACACGCACCACACCACGCTACTGCTGGTGGTGCTGTTCATGATGGGCATGCACTCGGCCACGTTCGGACCGATCAAGTACGCGATCCTGCCGCAGGCGCTGAAACCGGAGGAGCTGGTCGGCGGCAACGGCCTGGTGGAGATGGGCACGCAGCTGGCGATGCTGGTAGGCATGATCGCCGGCAACTCGCTGATGCTGGTGGCCGGAGTGGGGCCGCTGCTGGCGTCCGGCGCCACCATCGCGGTGGCGGTGGCTGGTTACCTGGCCTGCCGCGCGATTCCCCCCGCGCCGGCGACGGCACCCGACCTGAAGTTCAACTGGAACCCGTTCAGCGAGACTGCGCGGGTGCTGGCGATCACCCGCGCCGATCGTGCGGTGTTCAACGCGGTGCTGGGCATCTCGTGGTTCTGGTTCTTCGGCACCGTGCTGATCGCGCAGCTGCCGATCTACACGCGCGAGACGCTGGGTGGCGACGGCTCGGTGAACACGCTGGTGCTGACCCTGTTCTCGATCGGCACCGGCATCGGCGCGCTGCTGTGCGAGCGGATGTCAGGGCGGCGGGTGGAGATCGGCCTGGTGCCGCTGGGCGCGTTCGGGCTGACCGCGTTCGGGGTGGACCTCTACTTCGCGCGCCACGGCATGGCGGCGGTGCGCGGGCTGGACTGGCTGACCTTCCTGCACGGTGCAGGCAGCTGGCGCGTCGCGCTCGACCTCACCCTGATCGGCGTGTTCGCGGGCTTCTACGTGGTGCCGCTGTTCGCGTTCGTGCAGGCGCGCGCACCGCGCGAGAAGCTGTCGCGGATCATCGCCGGCACCAACATCCTGAACGCGTTGCTGATCGTGCTGGCGGCCGGCTTCGGCCTGGGCCTGGGTGCGCTGGGGCTGGATGCGCCGCAGATCTTCCTCGCCGCAGCACTGCTCAACGTGCTGGTGGCCTGGTACATCTTCACCCTGGTGCCCGAGTTCCTGATGCGCTTCGTCACCTGGGTGCTGGTGAACACGCTGTACCGGGTGCGCGCCGACGGCGCCCAGCACATTCCGGAAGAGGGTCCGGTGCTGCTGGTGTGCAACCACGTCAGCTTCATGGACCCGCTGCTGCTGATGGCGAACCTGCGCCGGCCGGTGCGCTTCGTGATGTATTACCGGATCTTCCGCATCCCGCTGCTGAGCTTCGTGTTCCGCACCGCCAGGGCGATCCCGATCGCCGGGCACAAGGAAGATCCCGCAGTGCTGGAGCAGGCCTACGACGCAATCGACGCGGCACTGGCCGCGGGCGAGGTGGTGTGCGTATTCCCCGAAGGCAGGCTCAGTGCCGACGGCGAGATCGCGCCGTTCCGGCCCGGCGTGGAGAAGATCCTGGCGCGGCGGCCGGTGCCGGTGGTGCCGATGGCGCTGCGCGGCCTGTGGGGCAGCGTGTGGAGCCGGCGCGACTCGATGCTGCATCGCGCACGCTTGCCGCGACGGTTCCGTGCGCGGGTGGAGATGGTGGTAGCTGCGCCGCAGGCGCCCGCGCAGGTCAGCGCGGCGGCGCTGGAAGCGCGGGTGCGCGAGCTGCGCGGCGACCTGGCCTGAGCGGGCTCAGCCGATCCAGCCGCCGATCACCACCAGTGCCACCACGCTGAGCCAGGCCAGCAGGGCGCGCAGCAGGGCGCCGCGCAGGCGCCGCAGTTCGGCCAGCGGGTCGCTGTGTTCCTCGGCGTAGCCGTCGCCGGCCTCGATGTCGATCAGCACGTCGGCCTGCGCCGCGGCGCCCAAGAAACCCGGGCCGGCCGCGTACCAGCTGGTCGGTGCAGCCTGGCTGTGCCAGCGTCGCCAGGCGCCGATCACCGCCTCCCAGTGGCCGACCACGGCCAGGGTGAAGGTCAGCAGCTGCGCCGGCAGCCAGTCCAGCGCGTTGGCCACGTAGCCGGCGGCACGGCGGGTGTCCGGGTCGAGTCGCAGTGCGTCGTCGCGGCCCAGCGTCTGCGCCAGCCGGTACAGCAGCGCGCCAGCCGGGCCGAGCAGGAAGAACCACAGCAGCACGGCGAAGCGCCGGCGCAACGCGGCATAGGCGATCGCCTCACCCAATGCCGGTGCGTTCCAGGGGATCGGCTGGCCGTCGTCGGCCAGCGCCTGCGCCGCGGCCTCGCGGCTGGCGTCGTCCGGTGCGTCCAGGATCGCTTCCAGGTCGGCCTCGAATTCGCGCGGACCGAAGCAGTACAACAGCACCACCAGCGCGAACAGCAGCGGCAGCAATGCGCCCAGCGGCGAGTGTCCGAGCAGCCACTCCAGCAGCACGCACAGGACCAGCGGCAGCAGCAGGACCAGCGCCACGCGACCGCCGCCGCTGGTGTCCGCCCATTGCGCCACCCAGCGGCGGAACAAGCCGTCACCGCGCCAGCGTGCCAGGTGCGGCATGACGTGCAGCAGGCCGAGGGCGACGAGGGCAACTAGCAGACGGATAGCCATGGCGGGACGGGCTCGCGGACGGTGGCTGCCATTGTAAGCGACGGATCGCCGCCGGCAGCACGCGAAGGCGTCAATCGCCGATGGGCTGCGTTCGCCGGCGTGGGGCCGCCATGTTCGCCGTGCGCACGAACATCCGGCGGATCAGTCAGCCTGGTACGGCGTCGGCGACCAGCGCATCCAGCTCCAGCCCCGCGCGCTGCCGCAGCCAGTGCGCCAGCAACTGGTAGGACACTGACAGTCTGGTGGAGGGCACGAAGCTGCCGGCGGCGATGCCGTCGACGATCTGCTGCGGGGTGAACCAGCGCGCGTCTTCCAGCTCGTGATCGCGCCTGGCGATCCGCCGCGACGCCGCGGTGGCGATGAAGCCGACCATCAGCGAGGCCGGCATCGGCCACGGCTGCGAGGAGTGGTAGCGCACCGCGTCGACGATCACGCCGGCCTCCTCGGCCACCTCGCGGCGCACCGCGTCCTCCAGCGCCTCGCCCGGCTCGACGAAGCCGGCCAGGGTGGAGTAGCGCCCGGGCGGCCAGCCGGCCTGGCGGCCGAGCAGGCAGGCGCCGTCGTGCTCGACCAGCATGATCACGGCGGCGTCGGTGCGCGGAAAGTGCAGCCGCGCGCAGTCCGGGTTGGTGCATTGCGCGCGATGGCCGGCGGCAACCAGCAGCAGCGGCGCGCCGCAATGCGCGCAGAAGCGCGTCTCGCGCTGCCAGTGCGACAGGCCCTTGGCATAGGCGAACAGGCCGGCTTCGTCCGCGGCCAGCAGCAGGCCGGCGTGACGCAGGCCCACGCGGCGCGCGTCGAGCGCGGTTTCCAGTTCGTCGAGGCGGGCGGCATCGTCCGCCACCAGCAGGAAGTGCGGACGCTCGTAGGCCATGCCGAGCAGGCTGGCGCGCTGCTCGCCGAGCCAGTGCTCGCGTTCGCGGGCGTCGAGCCAGCGCAGCGCGTCCCCATCGCGTCGCAGGAACGCCTCGCCGGCACCGTCCAGCAGCAGGTAGCGCGCGTGCGGCGAACGGGCCTGTTCGACGATCCACACCGACTCGTCGCGCGACTCGGCCACGCGGTCGAGCACCAGACTCAGCCCGGCGAAGATGTTCGTGGGCGGCAGCGTGGCCCGGTCCATCGGCGGCGCCCTCAGGCGGAGAACGATGAACCGCAGCCGCAGGTGGTCTTCGCGTTCGGATTGCTGATCACGAACTGCGCGCCGCTGAGGTTCTCGGCGTAGTCGATCTGCGCGCCGGTGAGGTATTGCAGCGACAGCGGGTCGCACAGCAGGGTGACGCCATCGCGCTCGATCGCCAGGTCGTCCTCGGCCTGGGCCTCGTCGAAGGTGAAACCGTACTGGAAGCCCGAGCAACCGCCGCCGGAAATGTACACGCGCAGCTTCAGCGCGGGGTTGCCTTCCTCGGCAATCAGCTCATGCACCTTGTGCGCGGCGGCGGCGGTGAAAACCAGCGGAGCGCTGCCACTGCGGTAATCGGGGATCGCGACGAGAGTTTCCATGGTCATCTGGATGGGGGCGGGCGTGACGATAACCAAGCATACCGCGTCAGGCGGGTACGGCCTCGTCGAGCTCGGCGTCCGGCGCCGGCAGTTCGCGCTGGGCTTCGCCAACCTGGCGCGAGATGCGCCCGTTGACCTGCGCGCCGGCGGCCATTTCCATCGTGTGGTAGCGCAGGTCGCCGTCGATGCGCGCCTGCGGCGCCAGTTCCAGACGCACGCTGACGAAGACATCGCCGGTCACGTGGCCGTTGATCACCGCCTGCGGCACATGGATCTCGCCGTGCACCTGGCCGTGTTCGCTCAGGGTGAACATGGCATCGTCGCCTTCGCCCAGCACGCTGCCTTCGATGCGGCCGTCCAGGTGCAGCGCGCCGCTGAAGCGCAGGTCGCCGCGGATCACCGTGCCGCGGGCGATCAGGCTGGTCTCGTGGCTGCTGGTATTGCGATCGTTGCGATCGTTACGTCTACGGTTGAGCATCGTGGTCCCCTACGGTAGTAGTGATGTTTCCGCTCAGTGCGGCGCCCCAGGCGACGGCGTGGTCGAGGGCTGCGCCGCCGTCCGGCCGGATGCTGATGCGCAATCGTGTCGGGCGGAAGTCGGCCGGCAGCACGATGGTGCCGTGCAGTTGCTGGAAATAGGTGAAACGGAACGGCAGGCCGTCCTTCTGCGCGGTGTCGCCCAGCGCGGGCCAGTCCAGCCTCGCCACCTTGTCGCCGCGCAGGCCTTCCACGCTGACCAGGACGTGGCCGGAGACTTCCTCGCCGCGTTTGGCGTTCTGGGTCAGGCTGAGGCCGAGGTTCCAGCCGCGCGAGCCGGCGATCGGCTGCAGCTTCACCTCCTGCAGCTTCAGGCCCTGGCGCTGGGCGTCGCCGCCGACCAGCCGCGCGTAGAAGCCCAGGTCGGCGCGCAGGCCGTTCAGTTCTTCCTCGCGTTGGGCCAGGGTGCCGCGCAGCGAACGGGTGGCGACCTCGTTGACCTGGGCGGCGCGCTGCAGGTTGGCGAGCTGCTGCTTCAGATCGTCGATCTGGCCGAGCAGGGCTCGCTGCTGGCGGTTGTCCACGGCGGCCGGGGTGTTCGCCCGCCGCGCCAATGCGCCGACAACCAGGCCGATCGCCAGCAGGCTGCCCAGCCAGGCCAAACCCAGCCACAGCCAGCGCCGACGATGGCCGGTGTCGTCGTGCCGGCGCACGACGAAGCGCGGTGGTGGTCGTGAGGCCATGCGGCGCGTTCCGGGGAAAGCCAGAGGTATAGCCCCGGCGTGACGAAAGCGTCAAGGAACGGGTGCACGCTTCGGGGGCACCGCCTGCCGGCGGGGGCGACGACCCGCGCGGTTCAGCTCTGCATCTTGCTCTGCAGGTAGCGCTCCGCGCCGATGTCCTTGACCAGGCTGAACTGGGTTTCCAGCCAGTCGATGTGCTCTTCCTCGTCGTGCAGGATGCCCTTGAACAGGTCGCGGCTGACGTAGTCGGCAATGCCTTCGCTGTACGCGATCGCCTCGCGCAGGTCCTTCACGGCGGCCAGTTCCAGGTCCAGGTCGCCCTGCAGGCATTCCAGCGCGTTCTCGCCGATGCGCAGCTTGCCCAGGCGCTGCAGGTTCGGCAGTCCGTCGAGGAACAGGATGCGCTCGATCAGATGATCGGCGTGCTTCATCTCCTCGATCGACTCCTTG
Organism: Rhodanobacter sp. FW101-FHT13A11; assembly: GCF_058790335.1. Lineage (NCBI taxonomy): Bacteria > Pseudomonadati > Pseudomonadota > Gammaproteobacteria > Lysobacterales > Rhodanobacteraceae > Rhodanobacter > Rhodanobacter sp. FW101-FHT13A11. The sequence continues at coordinate 20,556 of NZ_JBYTCN010000006.1, forward strand.
TACTCGTGCTCCGCCAGCTCGCTGTAGCCCCAGTCCTTGAACATGCGGCAGTGCAGGAAGTACTGGTTGATCGCGGTCAGCTCGTTGTAGAGCACCTTGTTGAGGAACTCGATGGCCTTGGCATCACCCTTCATGGCTTCCACTCCGTTCGAAGACAACGTGGACTATACAAACTCCACGCTCCGACGGCGGCAATGAGAACGACAACAGTTTGCCTGGTGCGGGATGAAACCCCCGCACGACGCGAACAGAAGAAGAGGAAACTCAGGCTGTGGCGAGCGGCAGCCGGCAGGTGACCTGCGACAAGGCCTTGTCGAACGTGGCGCGCGCTTCCTGCTCGCAGCAGCCGCAGCAGTCCGAGCAGCCGGTGCGGGCCTGCAGTTCGGCAAAGGCATGCACGCCATTGGCCGCTTCGCGGCGGATGTCGTGATCGGTGACGGCGTTGCACATGCAGATGTACATGGTGCGCATTGGAACGCGAATGCGAATGATTGTCAACAATCAGCCGATCGCCTGCGGCCATCCGTTCAGGCGGCGGCGCGACCGTCGCGCGGCCCGGTGGGCGGGGAATCGGCGTCGTCGCGCGGGGGCAGCTTGCCGAGCTGGATGCCGAACAGTTCCTCCACCAGCGGGGCGAAATGCCGCAAGGCCCGTTCGTAGACCTGGCGCTTGAAGTTGACCACGTGCGCGGCCGGGTACCAGAAATCGACCCAGCGCCACAGGTCGAACTCCGGCTTCTCGCAGGCATCGAGCTTCAGCTCGCCCTCGTCGCCGACCAGCCGGAGCAGGAACCAGACCTGTTTCTGGCCGATGCAGATGGGGCGCTGGTGGTGGCGCACATAGCGGCCGGGCAGGCGGTAGCGCAGCCAGCCGTGGGTGGCGCCGAGCACCTCCACGTGGTGCGCGGCCAGCCCGGTCTCCTCCTGCAGTTCGCGGTACATCGCCTCCAGCGGAGTCTCGTCCGTATGCATGCCGCCCTGCGGGAACTGCCAGCCATCGCGACTGACCCGGCGCGCCCAGAACAGCCGGCCGTCCGCATTCAGCAGCACGATGCCCACGTTCGGACGGTAGCCATCAACATCGATCATGTCGCCTCCTGGGGCGTGCGGCGTGGTTTGCCGGCACGGCCACACCTAGCTCCTGCGGCCGATTCAACCACAGCGCGCGAAGCAGCGGCAAGCGACAGACTTGAACCCGGCGGGCGACACGACTACACTGCCGCGCCCCGCCCGCATCGTTCCGATCCGGCATGGCGGGTTCCCCCGTGGCTATGTAGCTCAGCCGGTTAGAGCACAGCACTCATAATGCTGGGGTCGGTGGTTCGAGTCCACCCATAGCCACCATGACCCGGGCGTGTGTTTTTCCGCCGGTCACTCTCGTCACGACACGTGGGCGTCTGCCATGCATATCTTCAAGGTGTTCCAGATCGAGGCGGCGCATCGGCTGCCGAACGTGCCGGCCGGGCACAAGTGTGCGCGGCTGCACGGGCATTCGTTCCGCATCGAGATCCATCTGGCGGGTGAGCCGGACCCGCGGCTGGGCTGGGTGATGGACTTTGCCGACGTGAAGGCGGCCTTCGCGCCGCTGTTCGACCAGCTCGACCACCACTACCTCAACGAGATCGAAGGGCTGGAGAACCCGACCAGCGAGATGCTGGCGCGCTGGATCTGGCAACGATTGCAGCCGCGCCTTTCGGGGCTGGACAAGGTGGTGGTGCACGAAACCTGCACCTCTGGGGCGCGTTGTAGTCGTGACAGCTTTTGACGCGTCGCAATGTTTCATGGATCCGTCATAAATTGGCGTTTTCAAATGAATATTTTCTGACATTGCGTATAATCTACAAAAAATATATTGCAATGCACAAAAATCGCTGCTAGAGTGCCTACCACTACCCCATCCTCCACGAGGACTACGCCATGACGCAGCAGCTCAACAACCAGCTTTTTGCCTACACCAAGCAGTTCACCGACAGCGCGTTCAAGGCGCAGTCGCTGGCCCTGAAGGGTCTGGAGACAGTCGCCGAGCTGCAGCTCAAGGCTCTCGAGGAGCAGGCCAAGGCTTCTGCGGAATTCGTCGCCGAGGCGCTGGAGGCCCGCGACATCAACGGCCTGCGCAGCCTGTGGGAGAAGGGTGCCAGCCTGAGCCGCGACAACGCCGAGCGCGCGGTGGCGGTTTCGCAGGAAGTTCTCGCGGTCACCCAGAAGACCGCCGAGTCGCTGAATGCGCTCGTGCAGGAGCAGCGCCAGGCCGCCAACGACGCCGTTGCCGCGCCGGTTGCCGCCGCCAAGAAGGCTGCCGCCAAGTAATCCAGCAGCACCGTCGCGCCTCCATGCGATGAATCAGGGCCGAGCCTCGTGTTCGGCCCTGTTTGTGTGTGCCGTCGGCCAATGCATGCGGTGGGTCGGGCGGGACGATTGGGTCACGGAATCCGGCGGCCGGACGCGATGTCGCAGGCTGCATGGCTTGTCGCTGCAATTGCCGCGCTGATATACTTTTACGGATTGGATCGTGGCCCGCAGCTGTATCGGTGCCGCCTGGTGCAGGCCGCGCGGAGACGCTACGTGCTCAACAGTCTAGCCTCGGGTCGACGCCTCGCCTTGCGCATCATCCTGCTGCAGCTTGCTGTGGCGTTGCTGGCTGGCCTGGTTTTCCTGGCGCTGGGTCATCGCGAAGCGGTGGCGGCGGCGGCAGGGGCGGCGACGGTGGCGCTGGGTACCGCGCTGATGTCGGCGCGGTTTTTCGGCGACGTCGGCGGGGCAGGCCAGGCACTGGGTCGCCTGCTGACGGGCATGCTCCTGAAGTGGATCGTGATCGTCGGGGGGCTGGTCGTGATCCTGTTCCAATTCAAGTTGCCACCGCTGGCCGCCATCACGGGGTTGGCGGCGGCTTACGCGGTTTATCTGGTGGCGTTCAGATTCAAGGGTTGATCCATGGCAAGCGAGCCGCAGGGCGGTCTTACCGAATACATCCAGCACCATTTGAAGCATCTGACTCCGCATACCAGCGAGGGCGGCTTCTGGGCGGTGCACATCGACTCGGTCACCGTGTCGCTGGTGCTGGGTGTGCTGTTCTGCCTGTGGTTCTGGCTGAAGGCGCGCAAGGCCACCGCCGGCGTGCCGGGCAAGGGCCAGGCCTTCGTCGAGATCGTGCTGGAGTTCGTCGACGGCCAGGTCAAGGACGTGTTCCATGGCGACCGCCGCATCCTCGGGCCGCTGGCGCTGACCGTGTTCATCTGGGTGTTCCTGATGAACGCGATGGACTTGCTGCCGGTCGATCTGCTGCCGTGGATCACCGAGAAGTTCGGCATCGGCCATTTCCGCGCCGTACCTACCGCCGACATCAACATGACCTTCGCGATGTCGCTGACGGTGTTCGTGCTGATCATCTTCTACAGCTTCAAGGCCAAGGGCGCCGGCGGCTACATGCACGAGCTGTTCACCGCGCCGTTCGGCAAACATCCGGCGCTGTGGATCCCGAATTTCGCGCTGAACCTGGTCGAGCTGGCGTCCAAGCCGGTAAGCCTGGCCATGCGACTGTTCGGCAACATGTACGCCGGCGAGCTGGTGTTCATGCTGATCGCCGGCCTGTTCAGCGCCGGTGCCGGCCTGGCCGGCTGGGCGTTGTACGGCGCGGGCATCATCGGCTACACGGTGTGGGGCATCTTCCACATCCTGATCATCTCGATCCAGGCATTCATCTTCATGGTGCTGACGATCGTGTACATCTCGATGGCACACGATCACCACTGATCCGCGTACCTCGAACCCTTCGCTTCATCCGTTTTGACTTCAGTTCGTATTTCTCAGGAGATCACCGTGGAACATCTCGTTCAGTTTGCACAAATCCAGGGCTTCACCGCCATCGCGCTCGGCCTGATCATCGGTTTTGGTGCACTCGGCGCCTGTATCGGTATCGGCATCATGGGCTCGAAGTTCCTTGAGGCCGCTGCCCGTCAGCCGGAGCTGGTGCCGCTGCTGCAGGGCCGCATGTTCCTGCTGGCCGGCCTGATCGACGCGGCGTTCCTGATCGGCGTAGCGCTGGCGATGTACTTCGCGGTGGCCAACCCGCTGCTGGGCAAGGTGCTGGCGGCTGCCGGCGCAGGCCAGTAAGAAGCACTCCGGTGGCGCCGTTGCGGCGCCACCGCGTATCCGGCCCGGGTGTCGTGATGCCCGCGTCTGTTCCACTCCGTATTTACAGGTAACGCAGCGATGGATTTCAACGCGACCTTGATTGGCGAAATGATTTCGTTCGCCATCCTGATCTGGTTCAGCGTCCACTTCATCTGGCCGCACATCAACAAGGCCATCGAGGAGCGGCAGGTCAAGATCGCCGAAGGCCTGAACGCCGCCGAGCGCGCCCATGCCGAGCTGAAGAGCGCCGACGTGAAGGTGGCCGGCGAGATCAAGCAGGCCCGCCAGCAGGCCTCCGAGATCATCGACAAGGCCCAGCAGCAGGCCAACCAGATCATCGACAAGGCCCGTGTCGAGGCGATCGCCGAGATCAACCGGCTGAAGGCCGCGGCGCAGGACGACATCGCCTTGATGGCGCAGCGCGCCCGTGACCAGCTGCGCGAGCAGGTCGGTGCACTGGCCGTGCAGGGCGCCAGCAAGATCGTGCAGCGCGAGGTCGATGCGTCGACGCACAAGGCCTTGCTCGACCAGCTCGCGGCCGAGATCTGATCCATGGCCCAGGCAATCACCCTCGCTCGTCCGTACGCCCGCGCCGCCTTCGAAGTGGCGCATGCCGCCGGTTCGCTGCCGGCATGGTCGCAGGCGCTGGCGTTCGCCGCCGCGGTGGCGAAGGACCCGCGCGTGGCCGGCCTCGGCAACGACCCGCGGGTGCTGCCGGCGCAACTGGTGGCCTTGCACCTGCCGACCGGCATGGCCGCTGACGCCCCGTTCGGGCAGTTCCTCGTCGAGATGGCCGAGCAGCGCCGGCTGGCGTTGCTGCCGGAAGTGGCCGAATTGTTCGAGGCGTTCAAGCGCGAGTCCGAGTCGCAGCTGCTGGTCAAGGTGACCAGCGCGATGGCGCTGGACGCGGCCCAGGCCGAGCAGCTCAAGGCATCGCTGAAGCGCCGCTTCAAGCGCGAGATCGAACTCGATACCCGGGTCGATGCCTCGCTGCTGGCCGGCGTGGTGATCGATACCGGCGCAGAAGTGATCGACGGCTCCGCACGCGGACGCCTGGCGCAACTGGCCAGCGCTCTGGCGCATTGACCTAAGAATCAAAAACTATCGGGTGCCGCTGATGCGGCGCGAATCCCAGGAAAACTTGCCATGTCCAGCACCACACTGAATCCGTCCGAGATCAGCGAACTGATCAAGAGCCGCATCGAGCAGTTCAAGCTCGGTGCGGAAGCGCGCAACGAGGGCACGATCATCAGCGTGTCCGACGGCATCGTGCGCATCCACGGCTTGGCCGATGTGATGCAGGGCGAAATGATCGAGCTGCCGGGCAACGCATATGCGCTGGCGCTGAACCTCGAGCGCGACTCGGTCGGCGCGGTGGTGCTCGGTGAATACCAGCACCTGCGCGAAGGCGACACCGCCAAGACCACCGGCCGCATCCTCGAAGTGCCGGTCGGCCCCGAGCTGCTCGGCCGCGTCGTCGACGCGCTGGGCAACCCGATCGACGGCAAGGGCCCGCTCAACGCCAAGCTCAACGCGCCGATCGAGAAGGTCGCGCCGGGCGTGATCTGGCGTAAGTCGGTCGACCAGCCGCTGCAGACCGGCTACAAGTCGGTCGACGCGATGATCCCGGTCGGCCGCGGCCAGCGCGAGCTGATCATCGGCGACCGCCAGACCGGCAAGACCGCGCTGGCGATCGACGCGATCATCGCGCAGAAGGATTCCGGCATTAAGTGCATCTACGTCGCGATCGGCCAGAAGCGTTCGTCGATCGCCAACGTGGTGCGCAAGCTCGACGAGAACGGCGCGCTGGCCAACACCATCATCGTGGTCGCCTCGGCGTCCGAGTCGGCTGCGCTGCAGTACGTCGCGCCGTACTCCGGTTGCGCGATGGGCGAATACTTCCGCGACCGCGGCCAGGACGCGCTGATCGTGTACGACGATCTCAGCAAGCAGGCCGTGGCCTACCGCCAGATCTCGCTGCTGCTGAAGCGCCCGCCGGGCCGCGAGGCGTATCCGGGCGACGTGTTCTATCTCCACTCGCGTCTGCTCGAGCGCGCCTCGCGCGTGTCCGAGGCGTACGTCGAGAAGTTCACCAACGGCATCGTTAAGGGCAAGACCGGTTCGCTGACCGCGTTGCCGATCATCGAGACCCAGGGCGGCGACGTCTCGGCGTTCGTGCCGACCAACGTGATCTCGATCACCGACGGCCAGATCTTCCTGGAAACCGACCTGTTCAACGCCGGCATCCGCCCGGCCGTGAACGCCGGCATCTCGGTGTCCCGCGTCGGCGGCGCCGCGCAGACCAAGATCGTCAAGAAACTGTCCGGCGGCGTGAAGCTGGCCCTGGCGCAGTTCCGCGAGCTGGCCGCGTTCGCGCAGTTCGCCTCGGACCTGGACCCGGCCACGCGCGCCCAGCTGGACCGTGGCCAGCGCGTCACCGAGCTGATGAAGCAGAAGCAGTATTCGCCGCTGTCGATCGCCGAGCTGGCGCTGTCGGTGTACGCCGCCGAGCAGGGCTACCTCGACGACCTGCCGGTGAACCAGGTGCTGGCGTTCGAGAAGGGCCTGCACGCGTTCATGCACCAGAACCACGCCGACCTGATGAAGACCATCGTGGCCACCGGCAACTGGGACAAGGACATCGAGGCCGTCTTCAAGGCTTCGCTGGACGAGTACAAGAAGACCGGCAGCTGGTAATACGGGTAGTGGCGAATCGGAAGGGAGGCAATCTTCTCCCTTCCCACCAGCGAGCATAACGAGCGGATAGAGCATGGCCAGCGGACGCGAAATCAAAACCAAGATCAAGAGCACGCAGAACATGCGCAAGGTGACGCGCGCGCTCGAGATGGTCTCGGCCTCGAAGATCCGCAAGGCGCAGGATCTGATGAAGGCCTCGCGCCCGTATGCGCGCTCGATGCGCAAGGTGATCGCGCACGTGGCGCAGGCCAGCACCGATTTCAGCCATCCGTTCCTGGTCCAGCGCGACAACGTGGCGCGGGTCGGCTACATCGTGGTGTCGACCGACCGCGGCCTGTGCGGCGGTCTCAACTCCAACCTGTTCCGCCGTCTGCTGCCGGCGATCGCCGAATGGCAGCGGCAGGGCGTGCAGGTCGACGTGGTGGCGATCGGGCAGAAGGCGGTGGCGTTCTTCCGCCGCCTCAAGGGCGTCAACCTGGTCGGCAGCGTCAGCCATCTCGGCGAAAAGCCGAAGCTCGAACAGCTGGTCGGCGTGATCAAGGTGATGATGGACGCCTACCAGGCCAACGGCCTGGACCGCGTGTTCCTCGCCTACAACGACTTCGTCAACACCATGACGCAGAAGCCGACCATCGATGCGCTGCTGCCGCTGCCGCTGGTGGCCTCGGAAATGGAAGCGCACCAGGAAGCGGGCGAGTCGGCCTATGCCGGCGTGAAGCTGGAAGCGAGCCACGACTGGGACTACATCTACGAGCCGGACGCGCAGACCGTGCTGGAGCACGTGCTGACCCGCTACATCGAGTCGGTGGTGTACCAGGCGGCGCTGGAGAATCTGGCCAGCGAGCACGCCGCGCGCATGGTCGCGATGAAGAGCGCGTCGGACAACGCGAACAAGGTGATCGGCGAACTGACCCTGGTCTACAACAAGGCCCGTCAGGCAGCGATCACCCAGGAAATCTCGGAAATCGTAGGCGGCGCAGCGGCTGTATAAGTGCGATCGTCCCTGATCGCAGAGCAAGATCAAAAGGCGGCCATCCATGGCCGCACTCCTAGTAAGAGCGACGTTTCATTGGCGCTTTGTACAAATCGAAATCTTAAAGAGATTCATCCGGAGCTATCAGCATGAGCCAGGGCAAAGTTGTTCAGATCATCGGCGCGGTCATCGACGTGGAGTTCCCGCGTGACCAGGTGCCGCAGGTGTATGACGCGCTGAAGATCGACGGCACCGAGATCACGCTGGAAGTGCAGCAGGTGCTGGGCGACGGCATCGTGCGCACCATCGCGCTCGGTTCGACCGAGGGCCTGAAGCGCGGCCTCGCGGCGCGCAATACCGGCGAAGGCATCAAGGTGCCGGTCGGCAAGCAGACGCTGGGCCGCATCATGGACGTGCTCGGCAACCCGATCGACGAAGCCGGTCCGATCGGCGAGCAGGACCGCTGGGTGATCCACCGCGAAGCGCCGAGCTACGCCGACCAGGCGGCCGCGAACGACCTGCTGGAAACCGGCATCAAGGTGATCGACCTGGTCTGCCCGTTCGCCAAGGGCGGCAAGGTCGGCCTGTTCGGCGGTGCCGGCGTAGGCAAGACCGTGAACATGATGGAGCTGATCAACAACATCGCGAAGGCGCACGCGGGCCTGTCCGTGTTCGCCGGCGTGGGCGAGCGTACCCGCGAGGGCAACGACTTCTACCACGAGATGAAGGACTCCAACGTGCTCGACAAGGTGGCCATGGTGTACGGCCAGATGAACGAGCCGCCGGGCAACCGCCTGCGCGTGGCGCTGACCGGCCTGACCATGGCCGAGTACTTCCGCGACGAGAAGGACGAGCACGGCAAGGGCAAGGACGTGCTGCTGTTCGTGGACAACATCTACCGCTACACGCTGGCCGGTACGGAGGTATCCGCGCTGCTCGGCCGCATGCCGTCGGCGGTGGGCTACCAGCCGACCCTGGCCGAGGAAATGGGCGTGCTGCAGGAGCGCATCACCTCGACCAAGACCGGCTCGATCACCTCGATCCAGGCCGTGTACGTGCCCGCGGACGACCTGACCGACCCGTCGCCGGCCACCACCTTCGCCCATCTGGACGCGACCGTGGTGCTCTCGCGCAACATCGCCTCGCTGGGCATCTACCCGGCGGTGGATCCGCTCGATTCCACCAGCCGCCAGCTCGACCCGAACGTGATCGGCCAGGAGCACTACGACGTCGCGCGCAAGGTGCAGGGCACGCTGCAGCGCTACAAGGAGCTGAAGGACATCATCGCGATCCTGGGCATGGACGAGCTGAGCGAAGAGGACAAGCAGGCCGTGGCGCGCGCGCGCAAGTGCGAGCGCTTCTTCTCGCAGCCGTTCCACGTGGCCGAGGTGTTCACCGGCTCGCCGGGCAAGTACGTGTCGCTGAAGGAAACCATCCGCGGCTTCAAGATGATCGTCGACGGCGACGTCGACCACCTGCCGGAGCAGGCGTTCTACATGGTCGGCGGCATCGACGAGGCGATCAAGAAAGCGGAAGAGATGGGCGCCAAGAAGGCCGCCTGATCCCTGCGGGCGGATCGCGCGTCCGCCCGTCGCCTCAAGCATTTGGAACCTGAGTCATGACCCACACCATTCGCGTCGACATCGTCAGTGCCGAAGCCGAGATCTTCTCCGGCGACGCGACGATGGTCGTTGCCACCGGCGAGATCGGCGAACTGGGCATCACGCCCCGCCATGCGCCGCTGATCACCCGCCTCAAGCCGGGCCATGTCGACGTGCTGCTGGCTGGCGGCGAGCGCCAGCAGTTCTGGATTTCCGGCGGCATGCTGGAAGTGCAGCCGCAGGTGGTCACCGTGCTGGCCGACACCGCCGCGCGCGCCGCCGACCTGGACGAGGCCTCCGCGCAGCGCGCCAAGAAGGAGGCCGAGGACGCGCTGGCCAACCGCACCGACGCGATGGAGATCGCCGAGGCGCAGGCCAAGCTGGCCGAGGCGATCACCCAGCTGCAGGCGCTGGAGCGGCTGCGCAAGAGCCTCAAGCATTAGTTTGTGCGCTCATCCTTGAGCGCAAAGCCAGGATCAAAAGGCGGCCATCCGCGGCCGCCTTCATGGATGAAGCGGTCGCTTCGATGGACATCGCGAAGAAGGACGCCGGCCTTGTGCCGGCGTTTTCGTATCGGCACGATGCAGCTTTGGGCAGACAGGGATGATGGCGATGACGCGGCTGAAATGCGCGTGGAGCGGACTGTTGCTGGCCCTCGCCGGCTGCGCCACCATGCAGCCCGCGCAGCGGCCGTCGCCATCCGCCACGGGCGAGGCATCGTGGCGGGCCGTGGTGCCGCCCGGCACGACGCGCTACCAGCTGGCGCTGGGCGAGGTGTCCAGCGGCGGCACGCCGTTCCAGCGCGTGGTGCCGGTGTATCCGCCGAATCTGCTCGCCGTTTGCCCGCCGCCGCAGGAAGTGCCGGCGCTGTTCATCGTCGGTGCGAATGGCGTGGTCGGCGAAGTGCGCGTGACAGCCGAGGCGCAGGCCGATGCCGGCCGGCGCGCCTTCATCGCCGCGGTGCGCGTGGCCGCGCTGCAATGGCGATTCAACCCGTTGCAGATCGATCGCTGGGCCGCCGACGCCGACGGCAACAGCCACGTGGTGGACAGCGCGACGAAACCGTTCAGCCTGGCCTATGTATTCCGTTTCGAGTGCCACGCCGGCCGGCCCACGGTTACGTCCGCGGCGGCGCAGCCCTGAGCCCTTTTCCGCCACAGTCCGGCCCGGGCTGGCTGCTATGCTTTTTTTGATCAGGACGCGTCGAGGCCTCATTGCATGAACCAAGTTCCGCTCCACGTCATCATCCTCGCCGCCGGCGCCGGCACGCGGATGAAATCGAACCGGGCCAAGGTGCTGATGCCGCTGGCCGGGCGGCCGCTGCTGGCGCACGTGGTCGACACCGCGCGTGCGCTGCGGCCGGCGGCCATCCATGTCGTCTACGGCCACTGCGGCGAGCAAGTGCAGGCGGCGTTCGCCGGCCAGGCCGACTTGCGCTGGGTGCTGCAGGCCGAACGGCTGGGCACCGGCCATGCGGTGGAGCAGGCGCTGGCCGGCGTGCCCGACGACGCGCCGGCCGGGAATGTGCGCGTGCTGGTGCTGTACGGCGACGTGCCGCTGACCCGGGCCGACACCCTGCAGCAACTGGTGGCGGCGGACGGCGGCTTCTGTCTGCTCACCACGCGGCTCGCCGATCCGCGCGGCTATGGCCGCGTGCTGTGCGACGGCAACGGCTTCGTGCGCGCGGTGGTCGAGGAGAAGGACGCCGACGACGCCCAGCGCGCGGTGAACCTGGTCAACACCGGCATCCTAGTCGCCGAGGCGGGGGCGCTGCGCGGCTGGATCGGCCGGCTCGACCGCAACAACGCGCAGGGCGAGTACTACCTCACCGACATCTTCGGCATGGCCGCCGCCGAGCACCGGCCCGCGCTCGGCGTCGAGTGCGCCGATCCGCTCGAGGCCGCCGGCGCGAACGATCCGCTGCAGCTGAGCGAACTGGAAGCGGCGTATCGCCGGCGCGCCGCGCATGCGCTGATGTCGGACGGCGTGCGGCTGGCCGACCCGCTGCGCGTCGACGTGCGCGGCACGGTCGAAACCGGCCGTGACGTCGAGCTCGACATCGACGTGATCCTGGAAGGTCGCGTGGTGCTCGGCGACGACGTGCGCATCGGCGCGTTCACCCGGCTGAAGGACGTGCAGCTGGCGGCCGGCACGACGGTGCAGCCGCACTGCGACCTGGACGGCGTGGTGACCCATGGCCCCTGCACGATCGGTCCGTTCGCGCGGCTGCGCCCCGGCACCGAGCTGGATGCCGGCGTGCACATCGGCAATTTCGTGGAAACCAAGAAGGCGCATCTCGGCGAAGGCAGCAAGGCGAACCACCTCACCTACCTCGGCGACACCGTGGTGGGCCGCGGCGTCAACATCGGCGCCGGCACCATCACCTGCAACTACGACGGCGTGAACAAGTTCGTCACGCGCATCGACGACGGTGCCTTCATCGGCTCCAACAGCGCGCTGGTGGCCCCGGTGACCATCGGCGCACAGGCCACCATCGGCGCCGGCTCGGTGATCACGCATGACGCCCCGGCGGGCGAACTCACCGTGGCGCGCGGCCGGCAGCAGACGTTCGAGGGATGGAAGCGGCCAGTGAAGCAGAAGTAGCCGCGCAGAACGGCTTCCTGCCGCGTTGGGATGGGGTGTCGGGCGAACTGTGACTGGTTCGGATCAGCGCCGCCACCGCCGCTGCAGGGGCTCGGGTGCTGCACCCGTGCGGCTTGCTTCCCTTGCTGGTCATGGCCATGTTGCAGCCATCAAACCGCCCCAACGGATGCGAGGCCAATATGCGTGAACTGCCGCGTGAGATCTTGCTTTCTTCGACGGCATGGAGCACGGGTGCGATCTGGTGTTCGCTAGCGGCGACGGCAAGCAGATGGTCACGCTCAACAAGCGCTGGGCGCGCGAGGAACTGCACCTGTACCCGGCCTACGACTAGCACTGCACCTGCATGCGCAGGGCGGGCTGAACTAGAGCGAGTGCTTCCGCAACACGGTTGCAAGGCGATGCGTGGCAGGTTCGAATGGTTTGCCTTGTGCCTGCTAACATCGACGCTTGATCTCGATTGTCGGTATTCAAAGAAACCATGGATTTGACTCAATCATTCGAACACTGCTTTCCGTCGGATGTTCGCAAACGGTACCTGTTTGCGGAGACGCGAAATGCCGCCACCGTGTTCGCCGCCACCAATCCTGATGCGTTCGAACAAGTGGTCGACGTGCTTCGGAATTTTCACTTGCGAACGTCGGATCTGATTACGCCTGGCGGTCAGGAGAGCGATCTGGCGGCGAGGGCGAACCGGATGTTCCGGGAGCGGGGCTGGCGCGAGGCACGTGTCGACACTCTCATACAACTTTCCTTGCAGAGGAGGCCGTTGCGCGAGGCAGGGGAAACGAGCTTGGAGCCGATCGTCACCGAGACACGGAACGAAGGGTATAAGGTCGACAACTTCCGTGATCGCGTGGCGCTGGATATGGAGTGGAATGCCAAGGACGGAAACCTCGACCGAGATATCGGTGCCTATCGGTCGCTCTACGACGCGGCTCTGATCGACATCGGCGTGCTGATTACGCGCACGCTGGATCTCCGGGACTTGGGTCGCCGGCTGGGTCTTGAGGCTGGCATGTCGGCCGATCAGGCACGGCGCATCCTGAACACCACGACCACTACCAATCGCGAGAAGTTGTTGCCGCGCATGACACGTGGTGACGCGGGTGGGTGCCCCTTGTTGGCCGTGTTTATTTGCTCTGCGACACACACGCCGGACTAGCGCGATATGCCAAGATCCAATAGACTCTATCTCTGAAGATCTAATTGGACAATCGTAATGGCGATGCCGCTGGTTGAGCAGGAACATGCCGTTCCGCTGCCTGTTACCGAGGAAGGTTGGAGCACTATTCTCGCGGATCCGCCTTGGCGGTTTGCCAACCGGACGGGGAAGGTCGCTCCCGAGCATCGCCGGTTGGATCGCTATTCAACCATGGAGCTTGGCGATATTTGCGCGCTTCCTGTGCGGTCGGTGGCAGCAAAAAACAGCCATCTGTACCTGTGGGTTCCCAATGCCTTGCTGCCCGATGGCATGAAGGTCATGGAAGCGTGGGGATTTCGCTATGTCTCCAATATCGTATGGGCGAAGCGACGCAAGGATGGTGGCCCGGACGGTCGCGGCGTGGGCTTCTACTTTCGTAATGTCACCGAGCTGCTGCTGTTCGGCGTACGTGGCTCGATGCGAACGCTTGCGCCGGCACGCAGCCAAGTCAATATGATCGAGACCCGCAAAAGAGAGCATTCCAGAAAGCCGGACGAGCAATACGAACTGATCGAGGATTGCTCTCCGGGACCATATCTTGAGATGTTTGCACGCCGCCAGCGTCCTGGTTGGGCGGCATGGGGTGCGGAGTCAGCGACGGAGGTTGAGCCACGCGGGCGGCAACACAAAGGTTATGCTGGTGGCCCCATGCAACTGCCGCTGATCGCGCCACGCTCTCGGCTTGACGACCGGGACGCTGAAGATATTGGCCGGGCACTCAAGAAGAAATATGAGCAGGGGCACTCGATCCGCGAATTGTCGGAAGAAACGACGTATTCCATTGGTCGAGTGAGAACCCTTTTGAGTGCGGCCGAAACGCAGTTCCGGCCGCGCGGTGGGTCGAGGTAACTCGCTTCACGCGTAGCGCCAGCCATCGATCTCCACCAGCAGCTCGCTGCGGCAGATGTCGCCGTGCAGCAGCAGCACCGGCACGCCGGGCAGGCGCTGCTGCAGGAAGTCGCGCACGCGCGGGGCGTCGGCGACGTGGCGCACGTAGGCCTTCAGCGGCGAGTGGGTGTCGAAGCCGGCGGCCATGCCGGCGCTGGACAGCAGGGTTTCGAGGTTGGTCAGGGTTTCGACGAGCTGGGCGTCGAGATCGTCCTGGTGCGCCGAGGCATGCCCCACCACCGCGGCGGTGCCGGAGATCGCCAGCACGTCCTGCGCCGGCAGCGCCATCGCGCGGGCGAAGCTGGGCGGCGTGCGGCCGTACTGGCGCGGGTAGCGCCAGGCGCTGACCTGGCGCGGGTTTTCCACCCGCGTGCCGGCCCGGTCGCTGGCCAGCAGGTAGACCTGCAGGCGGTGCTCGCCACCGTGGTGGCCGATCGCGGTGGCGGCGGGGAAGCCTTCGGCGAAGAAGTCGCCCATGCCGGCGGCGCGGCCGTCGCAGAAGTGCTTGTAGCGTTCGGCGTCGCCGTCGCCCTGGTTGATCGCGCCCAGGTAGTTCCACACGCGCAGCACGTGCCGTTCGCCGCGCGTGGCGACGAAACGATGCAGCAGCTCGTATGCCCGTTGCGCGGTGGCGGCGGGGCCGCCGTGCTCGCGCTCGTCCAGCTCGATCGCGGCGAACAGCCAGCCGCCGCCGGCCGACCAGCGCAGCGCGCCGTCGCTGCCGCAGCTCACCGGCGCGTCGACCTGCCACAGCTCCAGCGGCGCGGGGGCGTCGAAACTTTCCAGGGCCACCTGCAGGTAGCGCGGGTCGTCGCCGGCCGCCGCCGCCTTGGCGAAGCCGAACAGCGCCAGCGTGCCGGGTTCGGCCAGGGTGGCGGCGATGTCGGCGATGCGGTAGGACACCCGCGGGGCGCGGCGCGTCAGCGGGTCGATCTGCGGGTTTTCACATCCCTGAATCATTGCGTGCAACCGGGAACGATAGGGGCGCTATGTTACACTCCGCGCCCACTGCCACCGGGGGGAGGCAATGCATTCAGCGTACGGAACCGAGCATGGCGGAACAGACAGCGGCGCAGCACGAATTGGCCACCCTGGTCGTGGAATGCCTGAATCTCGAGAGCGTCACCCCCGAACAGATCGACCCCGACGCTCCGCTGTTCGGCGGCGAGTTGGGGCTCGATTCGATCGACGCGCTGGAAATCGCCCTGGCCGTGTCCAGGCGCTACGGCTTCCAGCTGCGTTCGGACAATCCGGACAACCGGCAGATCTTCACCAGCCTGCGCACGCTGTCCGCGCATGTCGAGAAGAACCGCGCCGCTTGAAGCGGGCGCATCGACGCATCGACGTCGCTTTTGTCACGCCATGTTCCGGCGCCGGTGGCAGGCTGGCGGCTTCGACGGAGCCAACGCGGAACCCGGCATGACGTCCTCTTCACTTTCGTCCGATCACATCACGCGGCGTTACGGCCTGCTGTTGCTGCCGGCCTATCCGCTGCTGGCGATCGCCGGCGCGGTGACGCAGCGGCAGGTTTTTGCGCTGCTGGCGCTGGCGCTGCTGCTGACCGTGCCGATGCTGTCGCAGTTGCTGGCACGCCGCGCCGCGGCGTGGCTGCTGTGGTCGGGCCTGCTGGCCGGCCTGCTGTGGACGTGGCGGCACGGTTTAGCCGGCTTGCTGCTGGAGGCGGTGCCGGTATTGATCAATGCGTTGCTGGCGGGCTGGTTCGGCCGCACGCTGGGTACGGCCGAGCCGCTGGTGGAGCGTTTCATCGTCGCCATCGAGGGCGCCGAGCGGCTGCGGCAGCCGGGGGTGACCGCCTACGCGCGCCAGGTCACCTGGTTCTGGACAGTGCTGCTGGCTGCCCAGGCGCTGCTGCTGGCGGTGCTGCTGCTGTGCGCCGACCACGACGGGCTGCTGGCGCGCGCCGGCGTCGCCTCGCCGCTGGCGGTGCCCGATCGCTGGGCCGCGGCGTGGCTGCACGTGGGTGGCTACCTGCTGCTGGGCGCGGCGTTCCTGCTGGAGTACGCCTACCGGCGCTGGCGGCTGCGCCATCTGCACCATCCCGGCCTGCACGACACGCTGCTGCGGCTGGTGCTGCACTGGCCGCAACTGCTGCGCGGCAAGCGCGTGGCGGCGCCATGAGCGCCGGTTTCGAGCAGGCGTTGCGCATCGGCGCGGGGCATCCCGCGTTGCCCGGCCATTTCCCCGGCGTGCCGCTGGTGCCGGGGGTGGTGTTGCTGGAGCAGGTGGCGCTGGCCCTGCGCGCCTGGCGCGGCCAGCGGCTGGCGCGGGTGCTGGAAGCGAAATTCGCGGCGCCGCTGCTGCCGGAGGAAACCGCCACGCTGCATCTGAGCGCCGCCGCCGGCGCGCAAGTCCGGTTCGAGATCCGGCGCGACGGCATGGTGCTGGCACGCGGCCGGGTCGAGGGAGCGGCATGAGCATGCAGGGACACTGGCAGAGCCGGCCTGAAGGCGGTGGCCGCTTCGCGCTGTGGCTGATCCGCACGATCGCGCTGCACGGCGGGCGCCGCCTGGGCCGGTTCTGCCTGTATCCGATCACGCTGTACTTCTTCCTGCGCCGCGGACCGGAGCGGCGGGCCTCGCGCCAGTACCTGCAACGCGTGTTCGGCCGGCCGCCCACGGTGTGGCAGGTGCTGCGGCACATCCATTGTTTCGCCGCCACCACCCTGGACCGGATCTTCCTGCTGGCGCACGGCGAACGGCCGTTCCAGATCGAGACCGAAGGCCTGGCCCTGCTCGACGAACGCATCGCCCTGGGCCGCGGCGTGCTGCTGTTCGGCTCGCACCAGGGCAGCTTCGAGGCGCTGCGGGCGATCGGCGCGCGCCGGCCGGAGATGTCGCTGCGGGTGGTGCTGGACAAGCAGAAGACGCCGGCGATGACCGAGCTGCTGGAAGCGCTGGCGCCGCAGGTGGGTGCCAACGTGATCGATGCGGCGCAGGACGGCACCACGATCGTGCTGGCGATGGCCGAGGCCTGCCAGGGCGGTGCGCTGGTGGCGATGCTGGCCGATCGCGGCCGCGGCCACGAGGTGCTGCGGCGTACCGGCTTCCTCGGTTCGCCGGCGCCGTTCCCGGTCAGCCCGTGGCTGCTGGCGCACGCGCTGCAGGTGCCGGTGGTACTGTGCTTCGGCCTGTATTTGGGCGGCAACCGCTACCGGCTGGTGTTCGAGCCGTTCTGCGACCGGGTGGAGGTGCCGCGGCAGGCCCGCGGCCCGGCGCTGGATGCGTTGATTGCCCGCTACGCGCAACGGCTGGAACACTATGTCCAGGTCGCTCCCTACAACTGGTTCAATTTCTATGATTTCTGGCAAGACGCGCCTATGGCTGCTGATCCTGCTGCTGCCGTGGGCGAGCGCGTCGGCGCTTGAGCCGGCCCCGGCGGCATCGGCGGCGACGCTGATTGCCGCGCTGGGCCAGCCGGCCCCGGCGCATACCGCGTTCGCCGAGGCGCGCTTCCTGCAGGTGCTCGACCGGCCGCTGGTGGTCTCGGGCGAGTTGTCGTGGCTGGGCGGCGATCGGCTGCAGCGGCGCGTCGAGCATCCGCAAAAGGAAACCGCCACCATCGCCGACGGCGAGGTGACCCAGCAGCGCGACGGCAGGAGCCCGCGGCACTTCTCGCTGAAGCGCGCGCCGCAGCTGCAGGTGCTGCTGGACAGTTTCGTGGCGCTGCTCAGCGGCGACGCCGCTCGATTGCAGCAGGCGTTCGAGGTCCGCCAGACCGGCGACGCCGGCGGCGCGTGGGCGCTGACCCTGGTGCCGCGGGATGCCCGCGTGGCGAAGACCGTCGCCAGCATCCGCATCGACGGCCACGCGAAGGAGTCGCGCTGCATGCACATGCAGGAAGCCGACGGCGACATCGCGGTCGACCTGCTCGGCCCGCTGGCCGCGCGGATGCCGGCTGCGCCCACCCGCGAGGCGCTCGACGCGCTGTGCCGGAGCGCGCCCTGAGCATGAGCCGGGGCGCACGCGCGACGCTGCTGGCGGTCTGGCTGCTGGCGCTGGCCGGGCTGGGTTGGATGGTGAGCCAGCGGCTGCACGTCAGCACCGACTTGCGCAGCTTCATGCCGGCGCCGACCACGCCGGACCAGCGCCTGCTGATGGAGCAGGTCGGCGAAGGGCCGGGTTCGCGCTTGCTGCTGCTGTCGATTGGCCGCTCCTGCGCGTCCGGCAATTGCTCCTTGCATTGCTCTGACTCCGGCGTCCCTGCCGTCGCCTGCGCCCGCGGCACTGGGCCATCCATGGCCGGCGCTGGCGGATCCGATGCGCAGCTGGCGAACCTGAGTCAGGGCCTCGCTACTTCGCTGAAAAACGACAAGCGCTACAGCCAGGTGCTCAACGGCAGCTTCGACCTCGGCGCGCTGGACGCCGGCCTGCTGCCGTACCGCTACCTGCTGTCGCCCACGCTGGACACGCAGCTGCTGGACGAGTCGTATCTCTCTGATCAGTTGCAGCAGCGGCTGGACGATCTGTCGTCGCCCGCGGCGAGCCTGCTGAAAGGGCTGCTGCCGCGCGACCCCACGCTGGAGGTGCTGAAGCTGGCCGAGCGCTGGGCGCCGGCGAAATCGCCGGAGCTGCGCGAGGGCGTATGGTTTTCGCCGCAGGGCGAGGCGCTGCTGCTGGTACAGACGGTTGCCGCCGGTTTCGATCCCGGCGCGCAGCAGCAGGCGATCGACGGCATCCGCCGGGCGTTCGCCGCGCTGCCCGGCAGCGCCGGGGCGAAACTCGAGTTGAGCGGGCCGGGCTATTTCAGCGTGGTGGTCGGTGCGCAGACACGGCACCAGGCCGACTGGATCGGGCGCATCTCCACCGTGGGCTTCATCGCGCTGCTGCTGCTGGCGTACCGTAGCTTCGG
The DNA here is from genome assembly GCF_058790335.1 of Rhodanobacter sp. FW101-FHT13A11. Classification (NCBI taxonomy): domain Bacteria; kingdom Pseudomonadati; phylum Pseudomonadota; class Gammaproteobacteria; order Lysobacterales; family Rhodanobacteraceae; genus Rhodanobacter; species Rhodanobacter sp. FW101-FHT13A11. The sequence goes on from NZ_JBYTCN010000006.1 coordinate 39,519, forward strand.
CTCGCTGCTGCTGTCGGCGTTGCCGATCGCCAGCGCCGCGCTGGCCGGCATCGCCGTGTTGACGCTCGCGTTCCCCGAAGTGCACGGGATCACCCTGGCGTTCGGCTTCACCCTGCTCGGTGTGGCGCAGGAGTATCCGATCCGCGTGCTCAGCCACCGCCGCGCCGGCGAGGATGCGGTGGCCAGCGTGCGCACGCTGTGGCCGCTGCTGCTCACCGCGATCGCCTCGGCCTGCATCGCCTACCTGGCGTTCTACGCCTCCGGCGTGAACGGGCTGAAGCAGCTGGCGGTGTTCACCATCGTCGGCCTGCTGGTGGCCGGCTTCAGCACGCGCTACCTGCTGCCGCACCTGCTGCCGCGGCGCGTGCGCGACGTCGCCGACATGCGCTGGCTGGCGCGCGCGCGCGAGGTGGTCGACCGGTTGCCGCGGCCGCGCTGGATTCCCGCCGCGGTCGCCGTGGCGATCGTGCTGATGCTGGCGCTCGCGCCCGCGCCGTTCTGGCAGGACAACCTCGCCGCGCTGACCCCTTTGCCGCAGGATCTGCTGCAGCACGACGCGCGCCTGCGCGAGGCGCTCGGCGCGCCGGACGTGCGCTACCTGCTGGTGCTGCAGGCGCCGACCGAGCAGGGCGTGCTGGCACTGTCGGAAACACTGCAGCCGCGGGTGGATGCGCTGCTGGCGAAGCAGGCCGCCGACGCGCTGGAACTGCCGTCGCGCTATCTGCCTAGCGTGGCGGTGCAGCGCGAACGGCAGCAGAAGCTGCCCGACCGCGCCACGCTGCAGCGCGCGCTGGATGAGGCCTTGCAGGGCCTGCCGTTCCGCGCCGACCTGTTCCAGCCGTTCCTCGACGATGTGCAGGCGGCGCGCCGGCTGCCGCCGCTGACACCGCAGCGCTACGCGCAGGCGCCGCTGGGCCAGCGCCTCGCCGCGATGCTGGTGGAGCGCGACGGCCACTGGCTGGGCCTGGGCACGGTCAGCGGCGTGCACGACGTGGCTGCGTTGCAGGCGCTGGGCGAAAACACGCATGGCGCAGTGCGCCTGCTCGACCTCAAGGCCGCTTCCGAGTCGCTGGTGGTCGGCTACCGCACGCGCATCCTGCAGGCGCTGCTGGCCGCCGCGGTGCTGCTGGTGCTGACCATCGCCTTCGCGCTGCGCAGCCTGCGCCGCGCCTGGCACGTGCTGGCGCCGATGACGCTGGCCACCTTCCTGGTGCTGGCGGTGGAGCGCGTGGCCGGCGTCGAGATCTCGCTGTTCCACCTGGTCGCGCTGATCCTCGCCGGTGGCCTCGGCCTGCACTACGCGCTGTTCTTCGAGCGCGACACCGGCGACCCGGCCGAGCAGCGGCGCACGCTGCACGCCACCCTGGTTTGCGTGCTGTCCGCGCTGCTGGTGTTCGGCATGCTGGCGTGGGCCACGATCCCGGTGCTGCGCGCGATCGGGCTCACCGTGAGCCTGGGCGTGGCGTTCCACTTCTGCCTGTCGATCCTGATGGCGCCGCATGCCAGGAGCCTGTCGGGCTTTGGTGGTCGAGGCGAAAATCTGGCTGAGCGAGGCCAGATTTTCGACGGTTCGCCGCCCCACAGTGGTTCTATGGGGCAAGACTCGGCGGAAATACGGATCGCTCAGACGGATTTGCAGCCCGGCCAACCGAAGTCCGACAGGCTCCTCGCGAAGACTGACTGGGCGCACCTGATCCCGCACGCGGGCGCGATGTGCCTGCTCGACGCGGTGCTGGCGTGGGACGAGCGGACGATCCACGCCACCAGTGCAGGCCACGCGCGCACGGACAACCCGTTGCGCGGCGCGCACGGTCTGCACGCGGTGCACCTGGCCGAATACGGCGCGCAGGCGATGGCGGTGCACGGCGCGTTGCTGGCGCGTGCGCGCGGCCGCGTCGGGATGCGCGCCGGCCGGCTGGTCAGCCTGCGCGAGGTGCAGCTGCACGAGGAATATGTCGATCGGCTCGACGGCCATCTGGACGTCCATGCCGAATGCCTTTACGCCGACGACGGCGGCGCGCAGTATGCGTTCCGCGTCGAGCATCGCGGCCGGCTGCTCGCCAGCGGGCGTGCCGCGGTGATCCATCCGGCCGACGCCGGCTGACCGCCGCGAGCGACGCCCCGGGGCGCTGCGCTAAACTCGCGCTTTTCACCGGGCCGCAAGCCATGACCGAACCCGCGAACCCGCGCCGCGCCCTCGTCACCGGCGGCAGCGGCGAACTCGGCGGCGCGATCTGCCATGCGCTCGCCGGCGCCGGCTGGCACGTGATCGTGCATGGCCACCACAGCCTGGCCCGTGCCGAAGAAACGGCGGCGGCGATCGTCGCCGCCGGCGGCAGCGCGCAGGCGGTCGCGTTCGACGTCACCGATGCGGAAGTGGTGCATGCCGCACTGGACGTGCTGCTGTCCGAAGGGCCGATCCTGGCGCTGGTCAACAACGCCGGTATCCACGACGACGCGCCGATGGCGGGGATGAGCGACGAGCAGTGGCATCGGGTGATCGACGTCTCGCTGCACGGTTTCTTCCACGTCACCCGGCCGCTGCTGCTGCCGATGGCGCGCGCGCGCTTCGGCCGCATCGTCTCGATCGGCTCGGCGGCGGCGCAGTTGGGCAACCGCGGGCAGACCAACTACGCGGCGGCGAAGGCCGCGCTGATGGGCGCCGGCAAGTCGCTGGCGCGCGAGATGGCCTCGCGCGGGATCACCGTCAACGTGGTCGCGCCCGGCGTGATCGAAGGGCGCATGGCCGAGGCGGCGTTCCCGCCCGGGCGCATCCGCGAACTGGTGCCCGCGCAGCGCGCCGGCAAGCCGGAGGAAGTCGCCGCGCTGGTGGCGTTCCTGTGCTCGGACGCGGCCGGCTACATCAATGGCCAGGTGATCGGCGTCAACGGCGGGATGGGCTGAGCCGGCTCAGGCCGCGGGGTCGACGACGACGAGCGGCATGCCGCGCGAGCGACGGTAGCTGGCGACGATGTCGCCGTAGTGGAACACCCGACCGATGGTATAGAGGGTGATGCGGGTGACGTCGCGCACCGGCTTGAGGTGGCTGGGGCGGAACGCGCCGTGGTAGCGCGAGGCGATCGGCACCGAGACCACGCCGAGCTTCTTCTCGCGCGAGGCGGCGATCAGGAGCGCCGCCTCGAACACGAAGTGCTCCGCCGGCAGGTCGACCAGCGCCAGCGCCGCGCGCGGATACCAGCGTTGCCCGCTCTGGGTGTCGGCCACCGGTTGCGCGCAGGCCCACGAGATGCCCCAGTCGGCCACCGCGTTGGCGCGGCGGCGACCCTTCGGCTGCTGCTCGCGGTCGAGCAGGCGCGCGCCGATCACGATGTGCTGCGGGTAGCGCCGTGCGGCGGCTACGATGCGCGGGATGTCGCTGGCCAGGTGCTGGCCGTCGCCGTCCATCGTCAGCACCGCGTCGTAGCCCTGCCGCAGCGCCTCGTGGAAGCCGTGGCGCAGCGCCTCGCCCTTGCCGCGGCGTTCGTCGTGGCGCAGCAGGGTCACCGGCAGCGCGGCGACGATCCCGGGCGTGCGGTCGTCCGAGCCGTCGTCGATCACGATCACCGGCACGCCGAGCGCCAGCACGGATTCGACCACCGACTGGATCGCGGCCTCCTCGTTGAGGCAGGGAATCAGCACGCACCAGCGTGCGGCGGGGATATTCAAGCGACCCGTTCCATGTCGATGACCAGTCCCAGTGTAGCGGCAGCGGCCAGCCGGCAGCGGCCGCCGCGGCCGGCGAGCAGGGCCAGCAACGGCAGGGCGGCGGCCGAGGGGTTGCCGCCGCGCCAGCCGGCGAGCGGCTCGGGCAGCGGCGTGTCGATGGCGTCGGCGCCCGGCTGCAGGTCGAAGTCGAGCCGGGCCAGCGTGGCGGCGCCGGCTTGGGGCGCCAGCACCAGGGCGCAGCCGAACGGCTGGCGGCAATCGGAGACTTCGCCGAGCGGGCCGCTGCCGGCGATGTCGCTGCATGCCAGCAGCACCGGCCGCTGTTCGGCCAGCACCTGGCCGGCCGCCTCCAGCAGGCCGGCGCCGAAGCTGGCGCGCCGGGCGCAGATCGCGGTGGAGGGCGTGTGGCAGCCGGTGGCGATGGTCCAGTAGCCGACCGCGGCGTTGTGCACCGAGTTGTGGAAGCGGGTCGGCGACAGTTCCGCCGGCGCCTGCGCCAGGGTGGCGCACATGTAGTCGGTGATTGCCTGGTCGCCGTGCGCGGAGGCGAACACGCAGGCCAGCGAGGTGGCATCGCGGCCGCTCATCGCCACCGCCTGGCCGGCCACCTCGACCGCCAGCAGCACGCTCTCCGGCGCGCGCCGGCGTTCGTTCGGCGGCAGGACGGCGGCGGCCGGCCGCGGTGGCGGTGCTGGTGGCGTGGTGCCGGCCAACAGCGCGCGCAGCGTGGCGAAGTCGGCCAGTTGCGGCGACCACAGGCCGATGCCTTCCACATAGACGCGCAGCGCGCTCACGCGGCGAATCCCGCGCGGGCGAACGCGAGGCAGGCGTTGTTGCCGCCGAAGCCGAACGAGTTGCTCAGCGCCACGTTCACGCGCCGCTGCTCGTTGCGCCAGGCGAAGTGCGCGCCGCAGATCGGGTCGGGCGTATCGCCGCCGAGGTTGCCGGGCACCAGGCCGTGCTCGATCGCCTGCAGCGCGATGGTCGCCTCGAGGATGCCGGCGGCGCCCAGCGTGTGGCCGGTGAAACCCTTGGTCGAGCTGGCCCGCGTGGTGGCCGGGAACGCGCGGCCGACCAGCGCCGCTTCCACTTCGTCGTTCTTCTGGCTGGCGGTGCCGTGCAGGTTGATGTAGTCCACCTGCGCCGCGTCGAGGCCGGCGCGCGCCAGCGCGTCGCGCAGCGCCAGCTCGGCGCCGAGGCCGTCCGGGTGCGGCGTGGACATGTGGTGCGCGTCGCTGGACTCGCCGTAGCCGAGCAGCCGCGGCGCGTGCGGCGCCGCCTCGACGCGCTCCAGCAAGGCGAAGCCGGCGGCCTCGCCGATCGAGATGCCGTTGCGCACGGCGTCGAACGGCCGGCACGGCTCGGGCGAGACCAGCTCCAGCGCGTTGAAGCCGAACAGCACGCTGTCGCACAGGGTGTCCACGCCGCCGACCACCGCCGCGTCGACCAGGCCGAGGCGGAGCATCCGCTCCGCGCTGGCGAACACCTTGGCGCTGGACGAGCAGGCGGTGGAAACGGTCAGGCACGGCCCTTCCAGCGCGAGCGCGGCGGCGGCGAAGGCGGCCAGCGAATGCGGCGCGTGGATCGCCGGGCGCAGCATGTCGTCGGGCATGCCGCCGTCGGGATCGAGCCGGCGATAGGCCTCCTCGGTGGCGCCGATGCTGGCGGTGGAAGTGCCCAGCAGCAGCGCCACGCGGGCGGCGCCGTAGCGCGCGCGCGCCGCCCGCACGCGGTCGAGGAAGCCGTCCTGGTTCAGGCCCAGCCAGGCCAGCCGGTTGTTGCGGCAGTCCCAGGCGGCCAGCGCGGCGGGCAGGGCGGTGTCCTCCACGCCGTCGACGCGGCCGATCCAGCACGTCAGCGGCGCGCTGCCGAAGTCGTTCGGGCGCAGGCCGCCGCGGGCGCGTTCGAGCGCATCGAGCTGCGCCGCCAGGCCGCTGCCCATGGCGGACGTGGCGGTGTACGCGGTGACTGCGAGCGGCGTCATCGAAGGAAGCATCGGGAAAGCGTAGCGGGCACCCCCGCGGATGCCTAGCCTGCGCGGAACGGGCATTCAGCCACCGAACTGCCGCGGATGGCGCGCCGCGGCTATGCCGACGCGTCCACGTTCCGCACTTCCGCGGATCGCCGCGTCCGCGCCGTCGCGCAATCCCGGGCGCTGCCTGCGCGACCGCGGCGTGCGAGGTGCCGCGCTGCGCCGCTGATCTGGCACAGGTCGGCGCGGCGCCGCGCCGCAGGGGCAACCGCCGGCGCCTTGTTAAGCTTGCCGCATCGACAACGACGGGCAAGACGATGAACGAGCAAGCCAACCGGGCCGAAGCCTTCCTGCGCGAGCTGCAGGACCGCATCTGCGCCGCGATCGAGCAGGCCGACGGCGGCGCGCGGTTCACGGAGGACGCATGGACGCGCGACGCGGGCGGCGGCGGGCGCACCCGCGTGCTGCGCGACGGCGCGGTGTTCGAGCAGGCCGGGGTGAACTTCTCGCGCGTGCACGGCCACCCGTTGCCGCCCAGCGCCACCGCGCACCGGCCCGACCTGGCCGGCGGCAGCTTCATCGCCACCGGCGTGTCGCTGGTGCTGCACCCGAAGAACCCGCACGTGCCCACCACCCACGCCAACGTGCGCTACTTCGAGGCCAGCAAGGAAGGCGTGGAGCCGGTGTGGTGGTTCGGCGGCGGCTTCGACCTCACTCCGTTCTACCCGGTGGACGAGGACGTGCGGCACTGGCACACGGTGGCGCGCGACCTGTGCGCGCCGTACGGCGCGGACGTCTATCCGCGCTACAAGAAGTGGTGCGACGACTACTTCTACCTGAAGCACCGCGGCGAAACGCGCGGCATCGGCGGGCTGTTCTACGACGACCTGAACGAGGGCGGCTTCGAGCGCTGCTTCGCGTTCACCCGCGACGTGGGCCAGGGTTTCCTCGACGCCTACCTGCCGATCGTGGCGCGGCGCAAGGCCGCGCCGTACGGCGAGCGCGAGCGCGAGTTCCAGCTGTACCGACGCGGCCGCTACGTGGAATTCAACCTGGTCTACGACCGCGGCACGTTGTTCGGCCTGCAGTCCGGCGGGCGCACCGAGTCGATCCTGATGAGCCTGCCGCCGCGGGTGCGCTTCGAGTACGCGTACCAGCCGGAAGCCGGATCGGCCGAAGCGAAACTGGCCGAGTACCTGAGGCCGCGCGACTGGGTGTAGGAGCGCACCCCGTGCGCGATGGCTCTTCGTGAAAAACATCGCGCACAGGGTGCGCTCCTACAGGGAGCCTGGCTTTATGGCGTGGCGCCGCTGAACTTCTCCGGCGTGGTGCCCTTCACCGGGCCGATCTGCGCGCTGTCGCTGACCTTCAGCACCACCTCGCGGCGGAACTCCAGCGTGCCCTGCACCACCGCGTGCGGGCCGATCACGACTACCGGCTTGCGCTCGCTGCCCCAGTGGAACCAGCCGTTGTTCGGCTTGTCGACCAGGATGCCGCCCTCGACGCGCGAGCCGGCGCCCACCGTGATGTCGCCCGCCACCGTGCCGATGCCGCCGGCGACATGGGCGCCGTCCAGCACGATCGCGCCGTTGACGTTCCCGACCCGGCCGCCGACGTCGGCGCCGCGGGCCAGATGGATGCTGCCGTTGACCGCGCTCACCTCGCCGCTGATCCGGCTGGCGCTGCCCAGGGTGATCGCGCCGTTGACCGTTCCCAGCCTGGCCGCCTGCGTCCTGTCGCCCAGCTCGATCGCCCCGTTGACCGTGCTGGCCTTGCGCACGCTGGCGCCATCGGCGATGTGCACTGCGCCGTTGACCGTGCTGACGTCGCCGGCCTGCTGGCCGGCCGCGACCTGCACCGAACCGTTGACCTTGTCGATGTCGTTGTCGCGCGCGCCGGCCAGCGGCGACTGGCCCAGGCCCAGCGCGAGCGCGGCGAAGATGAGGATTGGCGGGAATCGGCGCATGGCGGTCTCCTTTGGAGTGGGGTTACCACGCTAGGATGCGCCGCCGTCGCGGAAGGTTGGCCATGACCTGTGGCAGGGGCCGCATTTGACGCTGCCCGGGCCGGCCTGCACCATTGCCGGTTTATACCTCATTGTTGGGCGCTCCCATGTACAAGCTCGTCCTGATCCGCCACGGCCAATCGCAGTGGAACCTCGACAACCGCTTCAGCGGCTGGGCCGACGTCGACCTCACCGAGCAGGGCATGGCCGAGGCGCGCGAGGCCGGCCGCCTGCTGCGCGAGGGCGGCTACCATTTCGACGTGGCGCACACCTCGGTGCTCAAGCGCGCGGTGCGCACGCTGTGGGGCGTGCAGGACGCGATGGACCTGATGTGGATCCCGGTGCTCACCGACTGGCGCCTCAACGAGCGCCACTACGGCGGCCTCACCGGCCTGAACAAGGCCGAGACCGCGGCGAAGTACGGCGAGGACCAGGTGAAGATCTGGCGGCGCAGCTACGACATCCCGCCGCCGCCGCTGGAGCGCGCCGCGAACGAGTCGGTGAACGACCCGCGCTACGCGAAGCTCGACCCGAAGGACATCCCCGACACCGAGTGCCTGAAGGACACCGTGGCCCGCGTGCTGCCGTACTGGCACGAGGTGCTGGCGCCGGCGATCAAGTCCGGCCAGCGCGTGCTGGTGGCGGCCCACGGCAATTCGCTGCGCGCGCTGGTGAAGTACCTGGATGGCATCTCCGACGAGGCGATCGTCGAGCTGAACATCCCCAACGGCGTGCCGCTGGTGTACGAGTTCGACGACCGGCTGAATCCGTTGCGTCACTACTACCTCGGCGACGCCGACGCGATCGCGGCGAAGATGGCCGCGGTGGCGAACCAGGGCAAGGCGAAGTAACGCTGCCCTCGCCACATTCCCGTAGGAGCCCGCTTGCGGGCGATGCTCTTCAGCTCTTTCCCTCAGTTCTCATCTCTCGCCAAAAGCATCGCCCGCAAGCGGGCTCCTACGAAACCTGCATCTGCGGATCTCGCGGCACCGGCGAAGAGGTGACAATCGTCAGTCGTCCCGCGCGGGTCTGCCGCATTAAGCTGGTGGCCGACCCATCACCCGGATAGTGCCATGCCCGCGCACCTGACCAACTACCTCGTCATGCTGCCGATTCTCGCCTGGATCGTCTGGCGGCGGGTGAGCCGGCAGTTCGGTCGCCAGCCGATCCGGCGCAGGCGGATGATCTTCCGCATCGTGGTGTTCGTGCTCGTCGGCGGCCTGCTCGCGCTCAGCGGATTCCACCACGCCGCACTGACCGAAGGCCTCGCCGCCGGCGCGTTGCTCGGCGGTGCACTGGGCCTGCTCGGCATCCGGCTGACCCGCTTCGAGACCGATCCGGCAAAGGGCGACTGCTACGTGCCGAATCCGTGGATCGGCGCGCTGCTCACCGCGCTGCTGCTGGGCCGGCTGGCCTGGCGGCTGCTGGTGGCGTGGCCGCAGATGCAGCAGGCGCCGGCGCCCGGCGCGATGCCGCCGGCCGGCTACGCCGCCAGCCCGCTGACCATGCTGGTGATCGGCCTGCTGGTCGGCTACTACATCGTCTACTTCAGCGGCCTGCTGATCCACCACCGCCGCTTCCAGCGGGCGCACCCGGGCAGCAGCACCGAGCTGTAGCCCGTGGCGGGATCGGCATGCAGGCGCGTCGCTCAGGAGGCCGGCGCGTCGAGGTAATCCAGGCTGGCCTGCAGCATCGACGCCATGCCGATCTGCAGCGCGTCCTCGTCGAGGAAGAATTTCGGCGAGTGGTTGGCCGGCGCCTTGGACGCGTCCTGGCCCCGCGGCGTGGCGCCGACGAAGAAGTACACGCTGGGCAGCTTCCGCGCGAAGTAGGCGAAGTCCTCCGAGGCCATCGACGGCGGGGCCTCGATCACGTGTTCGCCGCCGATCGCCTTGCGCAGGCTGTCGCGCACGCGCGCGGCGAGCGCGGGATCGTTGACCAGCACCGGGTTGCTGTCGCCGAGCGGGATCTGCGTCTCGACGGTGGCTCCGTTCGCGGCGGCGACGTGTTCGGCGATGCCCCTGAGGTTGTCGATCGCCTGCTGGCGCATGCCGGCGTCGAACGTGCGCAGGGTGCCCTGCAGCTCGACCCGGTCCGGCACGATGTTGTAGCGCGAGCCGCCCTCGACGATGCCGAAGCTGAGCACCGCCGGCAGCTTGCCGATGTCCAGCTTGCGGCTGACGATGGTCTGCGCGGTGCCGATGATCTCGGCGGCGGTGACGATCGGGTCGACCCCGTTCCACGGCATCGCGCCGTGGGTCTGGCGGCCGTGCACCACCATGCGGAACCAGTCCGAGCCGGCCATCGTCGGCCCCGGCCGCACCGACACCGTGCCCACGTTGAGCGCGCTGACCACGTGCATGCCGAACATCGCGTCGGGCTTGAAGTCGCGCAGCAGGCCATCCTTGAGCATCAGGGAGGCGCCGCCTTCCTCGCCGTCCGGCGCGCCTTCCTCGGCCGGCTGGAACACGAACAGCACCGAGCCGTGCAGCCGGTGCTTCATGCCGCTCAGCGCCTGCGCCATGCCCAGCAGCATCGCGGTGTGCGCGTCGTGGCCGCAGGCGTGCATCACCCCGACGGTCTTGCCGCGGTACTCGCCCTTCGCCTTCGAGGCGAACGGCAGGTTCACTTCCTCGGTCACCGGCAAGGCGTCCATGTCGGCGCGGATCGCCAGCCGCGGCCCGGGCAGGTCGCCCTTCAGCAGGCCCACCACGCCGGTGCGCGCGATGCCGGTGTGCACTTCCAGCCCCAGCTTCTTCAGCTCCTGCGCGACCAGCGCCGAGGTGCGCACCTCGCGGTTGCTCAGTTCGGGATGCTGGTGGATGTCGCGCCGCCACGCGATGACCTGGGGCAGTTCCTGCTGCGCCATGGCCTGCGCGCCGGGAGCGTCGACGGCGTGCAGCGGTGCGATGGCGGCAGCGGCCAGCGCCAGGGCGAGGGCAGTGCGGTACATGGGCGTCTCCGTGGCGGGGGTGGTCGATGTTAGCGCGCCGCCGTGCCGCTGGCTCAGGGCACGATGCTGAAGTCGATCTCGATCGGATAAGGCGCCGGCGCGGCCGGTGGCGGCGGCAGCGTCCAGCCCGCGAACCGGCCGGCCATGCAGGTGGCGACCGGGGTCGGCGGCAGCACCTCGATCCGGGTCGGCTTGCCGTCGGCCTGGAGGTCGGCGACCAGGGTGAACGGCGACTTGTCGGCCGGCGCATGGCTGGCGATGCAGCCCTTCAGCGCCGCGGCGGTGGGGCCGGTGATCCTGTCCCACAGCTGCTTTTGGTAGGCCGGCCCGGTGGCGGCGGCTTCCGCCAGCCTGCCCTGCGTCACGCGCGTACTGAAATCCTGGCCGGGCGGCAGGCCGGTGGCGGCCAGCAGCAGTGCGACAGCGAGCGGAAGAGGCATGGGTGGCTCCGGTATCGATCCGTGCAGGCACGGTAGCAGTTCATTCGGGCCGATGTTCCAGTGCCAGGTATGCCTCGCTCTGCATCTCGATCAGGCGCGACTCGGTGCGGCCGAACTCGGCGCGCAGGCGTTCGCCGTCGTACAGCTCGGTGATCGGCGCGGCGGCGGACAGCACCAGCTTGACGTGGCGGTCGTAGAACTCGTCCACCAATTGCACGAAGCGCTTCGCCGCATCCTCGCTGTAGATGGTGAACTGCGGCACGTTGGCGACGATCACCGCCGGGCCGGCCTTCGCCAGCGCGATGTAGTCGGCCACCGCGCGCGGGCCTTCGCACAGCGCGGCGAACTCGAACCAGACGATGTCGTCGGCGCGCTTGACGAACGGGATCTCGCGGTCGTTGACGTGCAGCGTGCCGCCTTCCTGCACGTTGCCGCCGGCCTGGCCGGCGAAGATCCGCTCCAGCGCGCGATGCGCCTCGGCGCCAGGTGGAGTGAGGTACACCGGCGCGCGGGTCAGCGCACGCAGGCGCCAGTCGTGGGAGGAGGCCATCTCGGCCACGTGGCAGTGCCGCTCGATCAGCGCGATCGCGGGCAGGAAGCGCGCGCGCTGCAGGCCGCCCTTGTACAGGTTCGCCGGCGCGGTGTTGGAGGTGGTGACCAGGGTGACGCCGCGCGCGAACAGCGCGTCGAGCAGGCCCGACAGGATCATCGCGTCGCCGATGTCGTTGACCAGGAACTCGTCCAGGCACAGCACGCGGCAGCGCGCGGCGAGGCCGGCGGCCACCTCGGCCAGCGGGCTCTGCCGCTCACCCAGCGCGCGCAGGTTCTCGTGCACCTCGCCCATGAAGCGGTGGAAATGCCGGCGCAGCACCACGCCGTGCGGCAGGCTGGCGGCGAACAGGTCCATCAGGAAGGTCTTGCCGCGGCCCACCGTGCCCCACAGGTACAGCCCCGGCATCGCCGCGGGCGGGTCGTTGCCGAGCAGCGACTTCAGCCGGCCGAGCAGGCCGTTGCCATTGCCGTTGCCGGCAGCGGCGCACAGCGCCGCGTGCATGCGGTCGAACTCCGGCAGCAGCGCCAGCTGGGTCGGGTCGGACTCCCAGCGGTGCGCGGCGACGCCTTCGAGGTAGCGCGCACTGGGCGCGAGCGAGGGGTTTTCACTCATGGAGCGGACGGGCCGTGGAAAGAGGGGCGTCAGGCATGCCGCGGCGGCGGCAGCCAGGCGTGCACGGCATGCTTCACCGCTCCGCGCAGGTCCATCAGCCGGCGATGGAAGAAGTGGCTGGTCTCGGGCATGCGCACCAGCTCGGGCCGCTGCTCCAGCGTCTCGACCCAGTCGAACACCGCCTGCGGCTCGACGATCTCGTCGGCCTCGCCCTGCACGATCAGCCACGGGCAGGTCGGCAGCGCGATCGCGTCGAACGGCCAGCGCCCCACCGGCGGCGCGATGCTGACCAGCGCGTCGGCGCGCAGCCGCACCGCGTTGGCGATGCTGACGTAGCTGCCGAACGAGAAGCCCGCCAGCCACAGCGTGTCGTTCGGGCGCACGCGGCGCACCCAGGCCACCACGGCGGCCAGGTCGTCGCCTTCGCCGCGGCCCTTGTCGTAGTCGCCCTGCGAAGCGCCGGCGCCGCGGAAGTTGAAGCGCACGGTGTCCAGGCCGGATTCGCGCAACGCGCGCTCGACCATCGTCACCACCTTGTTGTGCATGGTGCCGCCCTCGATCGTGAGCGGATGGCAGACCACCGCCACGCCGCGACGCGCGGCCGCCGGTTCGGCGACATCGCTGATGGTCTCGAGCTTGCCGGCGCGGCCGTCGAGCATGAAACTGGCGGCGACATCCGGAAAGCCGGCAGGTGCGGCGGGGAGCTCGGTGGGAGTCATGCAGGCGATGATAACCGCCGGGCGCACCGGCTGCCGCGGACGGCGCGGATGAACCACCTGGCCCACGTGCTGCTGGCCGGCGACGACGAGGCCCTGCGGCTGGGCGGCATGCTGGGCGATTTCGTGCATGGGCGGCCGGAGGCGGGCCTGTTCCCGTCACGGGTGGTCGCCGGCATCCGCCTGCACCGGGCGATCGACGTGTACACCGACGCCCACCCCGAGGTGCTGGCGGCGAAGGCGCTGCTGCCATCGCCGTATCGCCGTTATGCCGGGATCCTGCTGGACATGTGGTTCGACCGCTGCCTGGCGCGCGATTTCCCGCGCTGGAGCGCGCAACCGCTGCCGGAGTATGCCGCCGCCCTGCGCGCCCTGTTGTGGCGGCAGGATGCGCTGCTGCCGCCGGCGCTGCGGCGCTTCCGCGGCTACATGGAAGCGCATGGCTTGCCGGCCGGCTACGTCGACGACGCGGTGCTGGGCGAGGCGCTGGGCGGCATCGGGCAGCGCCTGAGCCGCGGCAATCCGCTGGGTTCGGCGCTGCCGGTGCTGCTGGAGCGGGAAGCGGCATTGCAGGGGAGTTTCGAGGCGTTCTTTCCCGAGCTGTGGGGCTTTGCGCGGGAGTGGATCGAGGCGCACGCGGGGTGAGCGTTGGCTCGCAGGAGCCCGCTGTGCTCCCTCCCCTGCTTGCAGGGGAGGGTTGGGGAGGGGTTCGCTTTTGATTTTCTCGTACACCGAGGCTCCCCATCCCAACCTTCCCCCAAGGGGGAAGGGGCAAACGAAAACGCCGCCCAGTGGGCGGCGCTTGGCGAAAGCTTGTTGGATCAGGCGAAATTATTTCGCCTGGTCGGCGATCCAGTGCACGGCGTTGGTCACCTGCTCGGTGGTGAGCGCCGGGTTGCCGCCCTTGGGCGGCATGAAGTTGCCGTCCGGGCCGTGGTAGCCGTCGATCGCATGCTTGACCAGGGTGTCGATGCCCTGGGCGACGCGCGGGGCCCAGGCGGTCTTGTCGCCCAGCTTGGGGGCGCCGGCCACGCCGGAGGTGTGGCAGCTGGTGCACAGGTGGTCGAAGATCGCCTTGCCGTCGGTGGTGCCGCCGTAGGCGACCTGCGAGGCGGCGGCCTTGGCGGCGGCATCGGCGGCAGCCTGCATCGCGGCGCGCCCGGTGTCGCCGGCGTACACGGCGCCGGCCGGCGCGATCCGCGCGGCGACCATGGCCGGCTGGTTCGGGTTGGTTTCCTTCGGCTCGTGGTCGTGGATCGCCAGCGCCGTGAAGATCAGTACCACCGTCAGTACCGCCAGACCCCCGATCATGATCGAGAACTGGCGCAGGACGCTCTGATCGGATTTGCTCATGGGACCGCTCACGCACGTACTCCTGTCAGTGGGCCGGACGGAACGCCACGATGGCTGCCCCGGCCTGCCTGAATTGCCTGTTGCCGTGTCGCACCAGCGCGATGGATTCGCCCCGGTGTGGGTCGCCGCCAGTGGGTGTGCGGCGTGGATCATGTCTGCCGGCCGACCCGTTCACGGATCGGGCAGCCGAACCAGTCGCGGATTATAGACGAAGCGCGCGGCAAGTTTCAGGCCTCCGTGGCGATCCGTCGCCATGCCGCGGCGGCCAGCGCCGGGTCCGGAAACGGCCGCCGCGGGCCGGCCACCCTGCCATCGGTCATGGCGCCCCCCTGTCAACCGGCATTGTTCAATTCCGTTGAACTGCGCCTATGCTCCCCCCGCAAGGCGCCACCAGGCGCCGACTGAAAGACGCCAGTCACCTCACCGACGCGTGCCGCGTGGTGGAGTGCCGGCCGACCGCACCGTTTAGCCCAGGAGTTTCGCATGTCGCGTTTTTGGAAGATCGCGTTGATCGTGATTGCCGTGATCGTGGTGGCCGGCGTGGGATTGCGCCTGCTGCACAAGCCCGCCGACCCGGGGTCGGCAGCGACGGCGGGCGCCGGCAAGGGCAAGGACGGCAAGGACGAGACGCCGCCGGTGCCGGTCACCGTGGTGCCGGTGGTCAAGCAGAACGTGCCGGTCTACCTGACCGCGCTGGGCACGGTGCAGGCGCTCAACACGGTCACCGTGAACCCGCAGGTGGGCGGCCAGCTGCTCAGCCTGGAGTTCACCGAAGGCCAGCCGGTGAAGAAGGGCCAGTTGCTGGCGCAGATCGACCCGCGCACCTACCAGGCCGCCTACGACCAGGCCGTGGCGAAGCAGCGCCAGGACCAGGCGCTGCAGGCCACCGCGAAGAGCAACCTGGCGCGCAGCCAGGACCTGGCCGCCAAGGGCTACATCTCCAAGCAGGATCTGGACACCCTGCGCAACACCGCCGCGCAGTACGAGGCCGCGGTGGCGGCTGACGCGGCCAACGTGCGCGACAGCCAGGTGCAGCTGAACTACACCCGCGTGCTGTCGCCGATCGACGGGCTGGCCGGCATCCGCGCGGTCGACCCCGGCAACGTGGTCACCACCACCAGCGCGATCGTCACGCTGACCCAGCTGCATCCGATCAACGTGATGTTCACCTTGCCCGAGCAGAACCTCGACCTGGTGCGCAGCGCCGCCGCCAAGGATGGCGCCGCGCTGCAGGTGACCGCGCTGGACCGCACCGACGCGCACCCGATCGCCGGCGGCGGCGTGCTCAAGGTGATCGACAACCAGATCGACACCAGCACCGGCACGTTCCGCCTGAAGTCGGAGTTCCCGAACGAGAAGAACGAGCTGTGGCCGGGCCAGTTCGTGAACGTGCAACTGCTGGTGAACACCGTCGACGGCGGCCTGGTGATCCCGGCGCAGGCGGTGCAGCGCGGGCCCGACGGCGACTACGTGTACCAGGTGCAGGCCGACAGCACGGTGAAGATGCAGCCGGTGCAGGTGGCTGGCGAGGTGGGCGACAGCCATGTGATGGTCGGCAGCGGCCTCAAGGTCGGCGACCGGGTGGTCACCGAAGGCCAGTTCCGCCTGAAGCCGGGCAGCAAGGTCAATGCGCTGAAGCCCGGCGAAGTGCCGGCGACGCCGACCGCGGCCGAATTGGAGAAAGCCAAGCAGAACAGCAAGGGTGGCGGTCGCCGTCGCGGCTGAGCGGCCGCGTGCCGGCCCGGCATGACACCGCCGCTGCGTGAACCCGGCCGTGCCCCGGCCATGATCGCGGCGGAAACCGCACCTACACGTTACGGATAGCCATGGGATTCTCGACTCTCTTCATTCGCCGGCCGATCGCCACCTCGCTGCTGATGGTGGCGGTGCTGCTGCTCGGCATCCTCGGCTACCGCCAGCTGCCGGTCTCGGCACTGCCGGAGATCGAGGCGCCCAGCCTGGTGGTGAGCACGCAGTATCCGGGCGCCAGCGCCAGCACCATGGCCGCGCTGATCACCACGCCGCTGGAGCGCAACCTGGGGCAGATCTCCGGGCTCACCATGATGAGCTCGGATTCCTCCGCCGGGCTGTCCACGATCATCCTGCAGTTCTCGATGGACCGCGACATCGACATCGCCGCGCAGGACGTGCAGGCCGCGATCAACCAGGCCAAGGGCACGCTGCCGGGCAACCTGCCGTACCCGCCGGTGTACAACCGCGTGAACCCGGCCGACGCGCCGATCCTCACCCTCAAGCTCACCTCCGACAGCCGCCAGCTGCGCGAGGTGAACGACCTGGCCGACTCGATCATCGCGCAGAAGCTGTCGCAGGTGCAGGGCGTGGGCCTGGTCTCGATCGCCGGCAACGTGCGCCCCGCGGTACGCGTGCAGGTGAACCCGGCGCAGCTGTCCAACCTCGGCCTGACCCTGGAGGACGTACGCAGCGCGCTGACCCAGGCCAACGTCAACGCGCCCAAGGGCACGCTGAACGGCAAGACGCAGAGCTACTCGATCGGCACCAACGACCAGCTGAAGGACGCGGCCGAGTACAAGAACACCATCATCAGCTACAAGAACGGCTCGCCGGTGCGCCTGTCCGACGTGGCGAACGTGGTCGACGGCGTCGAGAACGACCAGCTCGCCGCGTGGGCGGACGGCAAGCCGGCGGTGCTGCTGGACGTGCGCCGCCAGCCCGGCGCGAACATCGTGCAGACGGTGGAGCAGATCCGCAACGTGCTGCCCGAGCTGCGCAGCGCGCTGCCCGCCGACGTGCACCTGGACGTGTTCGCCGACCGCACGGTGACCATCCGCGCCTCGGTGCACGACGTCGAGTTCACCCTGATCCTCACCGTGTTCCTGGTGGTGGGCGTGATCTTCGTGTTCCTGCGCCGGCTGTGGGCCACGGTGATCCCGTCGGTGGCGGTGCCGCTGTCGCTGCTGGGCACGTTCGGCGTGATGTCGTTCACCGGCATGTCGCTGGACAACCTCTCGCTGATGGCGCTCACCGTGGCCACCGGCTTCGTGGTGGACGACGCGATCGTGATGATCGAGAACATCGTGCGCTACATCGAGCAGGGCAGGGACGGCAAGGAGGCGGCCGAGGTCGGCGCGAAGGAGATCGGCTTCACCGTGCTGTCGCTGACCGTGTCGCTGGTGGCGGTGTTCCTGCCGCTGCTGCTGATGCCCGGCGTCACCGGCCGGCTGTTCCACGAGTTCGCCTGGGTGCTCACGATCGCGGTGACCATCTCGATGCTGGTGTCGCTGACGCTGACGCCGATGATGTGCGCCTACCTGCTCAAGCCCGACCAGCTGCCTGAGGGCGACGACGCGCACGAGCGTCACGCCGCGGCCGGCAAGCGCACGGTGTGGTCGCGCACGGTCGGCATCTACGAAAGCTCGCTGGACTGGGTGCTGGATCACCAGCGGCTGACCATGCTGGTCGCCGGCGCCGCGGTGGTGCTCACCGTGTTCCTGTACATCGTGATCCCCAAGGGCCTGCTGCCCGAGCAGGACACCGGCCTGATCACCGGCGTGGTGCAGGCCGACGACAACATCGCGTTCCCGCAGATGGAGGACCGCACCCGCGCGGTCGCCGAGGCGCTGCGCAAGGATCCGGCGGTGGCCGGCGTGGCCGCCTTCATCGGCGCCGGCACGATCAACCCCACGCTCAACCAGGGCCAGCTCAGCATCGTGCTGAAGGACCGCGGCAAGCGCGACGGCCTGGACGCCCTGCTGCCGCGCCTGCAGCACGCGGTATCCGGCATCCCCGGCGTGGCGCTGTACCTGAAGCCGGTGCAGGACGTGACCCTGGACAGCCGCGTCGCCGCCACCGAATACCAGTACTCGCTGTCCGAGGTGAACGCGGCCGAGCTGGCCGGCTACGCCAACCAGATGACCCAGGCGATGCGCCAGCGGCCGGAGCTGGCCGACGTCGACAACAACCTCGCCAACAACGGCAACGCGCTCAAGCTGACCATCGACCGCGAGAAGGCCAGCCGCCTCGGCGTGCCGGTGCAGACCATCGACGACACCCTCTACGACGCGTTCGGCCAGCGCCAGATCTCCACCATCTTCACCCAGCTCAACCAGTACCGCGTGGTGCTGGAGGTGGCGCCGGAGTTCCGCACCAGCGACGACCTGCTGACCAAGCTCACCGTGCGCGGCAACGGCAACGGCGCGCTCACCGGCAGCAACGCAACCAGCTTCGGCCAGCTGAAATCGAGCAACTCGGCGACGCCGTCGGGCATCGGCAACACCGGCAACATCGGCTTCCAGATCGGCGCCGGCGGCAACATCCCGCTGTCCGCGCTGGTCAGCGCGCAGGTGACCAGCGCGCCGCTGGTGGTCAGCCACCAGCAGCAGCTGCCGGCGGTGACGCTGGCGTTCAACGTGGCGCCGGGCTATTCGCTGTCCGACGCGGTGGCGGCGATCCACCAGGTCGAGGCACAACTCGACTTCCCGCCGCAGGTGCGCGGCGAGTTCGTCGGCAAGGCGGCCGAGTTCACCTCCTCGCTGGGCGACGAGGTGCTGTTGCTGCTGGCCGCGATCGTGGTGATCTACATCGTGCTGGGCGTGCTGTACGAGAGCTACATCCACCCGCTGACGATCATCTCCACGCTGCCGCCGGCCGGCGTCGGCGCACTGCTGGCGCTGATCATGTTCGGCATGAGCCTGTCGGTGGACGGCATCGTCGGCATCGTGCTCCTGATCGGCATCGTGAAGAAGAACGCGATCATGATGATCGACTTCGCGATCGAGGCGCGCCGCACCGGCATGAACGCGCGCGACGCGATCCATCGCGCCTGCCTGCTGCGCTTCCGCCCGATCATGATGACCACCGCGGCGGCGATGCTCGGCGCGCTGCCGCTGGCGCTGGGCAACGGCATCGGCGCCGAGCTGCGCCGGCCGCTGGGCGTATCGATCGTGGGCGGCCTGCTGCTGTCGCAGCTGGTCACGCTGTACACCACGCCGGTGATCTACCTGTACATGGAGCGCTTCTCCGACTGGCTGGAGGCGCGCCGCGAGCGGCGCGCGCTGATCCGCAGCCAGGCCGGCCACGCGGCGTGACCTTGCCGGTGCGCCTCGCTCCCTCCCCTGCAAGGCAGGGGAGGGCCAGGGAAGTTGCTCTTCGCCGCAAAGTCAAAAGCCCCTCTCACCTGAAGGACTCCCTTTGGCCGCCGGCCTCTCACTGCGTTGCAGGGGTGAGGAGTCGTGCCGCCTTGCTCCTCGCCCTGCCCGCAGAATCACGCCGCCTCGCTCCCTCCCCTGCAAGGCAGGGGAGGGCCGGGGTGGGGTCGCTCTTCGCGCGAGGCATGCCGATCAACCTTTTCGCGGAATGGACGTTGAGGATGGGATGATTCCCCCACGCGTTGCCCGCCAGCCTCCGCCCACGTTGGACCCATGAACATCTCCGGCACCTTCATCCGACGTCCGATCGGCACCTCGCTGCTGGCGATGGGCCTGTTCGTGGCCGGCGCGATCGCCTACTTCCTGCTCGGCGTGGCGGCGCTGCCGAACATGCAGTTCCCGGCGATCTTCGTGCAGGCCAGCCAGGCCGGCGCCGACGCCAGCACGATGGCCTCCACCGTGGCCGCGCCGCTGGAGCGGCACCTGGGCCAGGTGCCCGGCATCGACACCATGCGCTCGTCCAGCTCCGAGGGGCGCACCTTCGTGTTCATGATGTTCCGCACCGGCACCGACCTGGATGCCGCCGCGCGCGACGTGCAGGCGGCGATCAACGCGGCGGCGCCGGACCTGCCCAGCGGCCTCAACGGCGCGCCCAGCTACCAGAAGGCGAACCCGAACGACGACCCGATCATCGCGCTGGCGCTGACCTCGGACACACAATCGGCAGCCGACCTGTACAACCTGTCCGACACCCAGCTGGCGCAGCGGCTGCGCCAGCTGCCGGGCGTGTCGTCGGTGGAGATCGCCGGCGCGGCCACGCCGGCGGTCCGCGTCGACGTGAACCTGCGCGCGCTGAACGCGATGGGCCTGTCGCCCGACCAGTTGCGCAACGCGCTGAGCGCGGCCAACGTGACCTCGCCGGAGGGCTTCCTGTCCAACGGCACCACCACCATGTCGATCAGCGCCAGCGCCCAGCTGCACAGCGCGGACGACTTCGCCCAGCTGGTGATCGCCAGCCGCAACGGCACGCCGGTGCGGCTGTCCGACGTGGCGAAGGTCTACGCCGGCCAGCAGGACGCCTACCAGGCCGCCTGGTTCCACGGCAAGCCGGCCGTGCTGATGTACGTCTACAAGAAGGCCGACGCCAACATCATCGCCACCGTCGACCTGGTCAAGCAGCAGTTGCCGATGCTGCGCGGCTACCTGCCGCCGGGCACCGTGCTGACCCCGTTCTTCGACGGCACGCCGACCATCCGCGCCTCGCTGCACGAGGTGCAGGCCACCTTGCTGATCTCGCTGGCGATGGTGGTGCTGACGATGGCGCTGTTCCTGCGCCGGCTCGCCCCCACGCTGATCGCCGCGGTGGCGGTGCCGCTGTCGCTGGCCGGCGCGTTCGTGGCGATGTATATCCTCGGCTACACGCTGAACAACCTCACCCTGCTGGCGCTGGTGATCGCGATCGGCTTCGTGGTCGACGACGCCATCGTGGTGATCGAGAACATCATCCGCCACATCGACGAGGGCATGTCGCGCATGCAGGCCACCCTCGCCGGCGCGCGCGAGATAGGCTTCACTATCGTGTCGATCACCGCCTCGCTGATCGCCGTGTTCATCCCGCTGCTGTTCGCCGGCGGCATCACCGGCATGTTCATGCACGAATTCTCGGTGACCCTGGTGGCGGCGATCGTGGTCTCGGCGACGGTTTCGCTGACGCTGACGCCGGCGCTGTGCGGGCGCTTCCTCCACGGGCATGCCGCGAAGCCGGAGGCGCGGCCGTCGCGGCTGGCCCGCATGCTGGACGGTTTCCACGCCGGCATGCTGCGCGCGTACACCCGCGCGCTGAACTTCTCGCTGCGCCACGCGCTGGCGTTCTCGCTGACCCCGCTGGTGCTGATCGTGGCCACGTTCTACCTGTTCGGCGTGGTCAAGACCGGCCTGTTCCCCGCGCAGGACACTGGCCTGATCTGGGGCCGCGCCACCTCCAGCGCCACCGTGTCGTTTGGCGAATCCGAGCAGCGCCTGAAACGGCTCACCACCATGCTGATGGCCGACCCCGACGTGGCCACCGTGGGCTCGCGCCTGGGCAGCAGCCGGCAGGGCACCAGCGGCTCGTTCAACATCGACCTGAAGAGCCGCGCCGAAGGCCGCGAGGACGACACCTTCGCGGTGCTGGCGCGGCTCAGCGCCAAGGCGGCGAAGTACCCCGACCTCAACCTGCGCTTGCGCCCGGTGCAGGACCTGCCCAGCGGTGGCGGCGGCACCAGCCAGGGCGCGCAATACCAGGTCTCGCTGCAGGGCAACGACCTGGCCAGCCTGCAGGAATGGCTGCCGAAGCTGCAGGCCGAGCTGAAGAAGAACCCGAAGCTGCGCGACGTCGGCACCGACATCGACGAAGCCGGCCTGCGCCAGAACATCGTGATCGACCGCGACAAGGCCGCGCGGCTCGGCGTGTCGATCGGCGCCATCGACGGCGCGCTGTACGACGCGTTCGGCCAGCGCCAGGTGTCCACCATCTACTCCGACATCAACCAGTACCAGGTGGTGGTCAACGCGTTGCCCGTGCAGACCGCTACGCCGGAGGCGCTCAACCGCATCTACGTGCGTTCAAGCAGCGGCACGATGATCCCGATCACCGCGTTCGCGCGGCAGGAGCCCGGCCTGGCGCCGTCGCAGATCACCCACGAAAACCAGTACACCACGATGGACCTCAGCTTCAACCTCGCCCCCGACGTGAGCATGGGCGAGGCGATGGCGATCATCCAGGCCACCGTGCAGAACATGCGCATGCCCGGCGACATCCGGGTGAAGATGGGCAGCGACTTCCGTCGCTTCCAGCAGTCGCAGAGTGGCATGGGCTGGCTGATCCTCGCCGCGGTGCTCACCGTCTACATCGTGCTTGGCATGCTGTACGAGAACCTGATCCATCCGGTCACCATCCTGTCCACCCTGCCGGCCGCCGGCGTGGGTGCGCTGATGGCGCTGTGGATCACCGGCACCGAACTGTCGGTGGTGGCGCAGATCGCGCTGGTACTCTTGATCGGCATCGTCAAGAAGAACGCGATCATGATGATCGACTTCGCCCTGGTCGCCGAGCGCGAACACGGCAAGCCGCCGCTGGAAGCGGCGCGCGAAGCGTGCATCGTGCGCTTCCGCCCGATCATGATGACCACCATGGTCGCCATCCTCGCCGCCCTGCCGATCGCCATCGGCCTCGGCGAAGGCAGCGAACTGCGCCGCCCCCTCGGCATCGCCCTGATCGGCGGCCTGCTCATCTCGCAAAGCCTCACCCTGCTCAGCACGCCGGCGCTGTACGTGATCTTCTCGTGCCTCGCCGAGCGGCGCAGGGCGTGGTGGGCGCGCCGGCAAGGGCGCAAGGCGGGGCGTCGCCGGAGACAGCTGGCAGGTATATGACTCGCCGTAGATCGTCGCGGATCGCGCATGTTCCGTGTGCTGGTATGGCCGTATCTGTTCAAGCTTCAATAAGGCCGCGGCGAATCGCTGTGGGTCACCATTGGCCCGTGATGGGTGTGGGTTTCGTTGTCGATGCTTCAATGAGGCCGCAGCGAATCGCTGCGGATCACCTGCCGGGCACGCCGTAGCCCCGCAGCATGTCGCCGCTTCAATG
>NZ_JBYTCN010000006.1:62636-222490 GCF_058790335.1 Rhodanobacter sp. FW101-FHT13A11
TCACGCGATACCTTCACCATCCGCCGCGACTGCGACAAATCGCTTCAATGAGGCCGCAGCGAATCGCTGCGGATCACGCTGATCAGCACGGGCGCGCTGGCATCGGCGGCGGCGCTTCAATGAGGCCGCAGCGAATCGCTGCGGATCACGCTGGACCCGCTTTCGCGACGACATGCGGGACCGCAGCTTCAATGAGGCCGCAGCGAATCGCTGCGGATCACGCGGCTCGCCGCGCAGCTGCACCAGGAGTCGAGCTGCTTCAATGAGGCCGCAGCGAATCGCTGCGGATCACCCCGCACACACGGGTGATGATGCTGACGCACGTGAAGGCTTCAATGAGGCCGCAGCGAATCGCTGCGGATCACAGGGCTCCAGGAGTCCAGCGGCGGCAAGTACACGAAGCTTCAATGAGGCCGCAGCGAATCGCTGCGGATCACGAGCGATGCGCTGAACGGCATCGCATGGACGGACGAGCTTCAATGAGGCCGCAGCGAATCGCTGCGGATCACGTGTGGGCGATCACGGAACTGGTGCCGGTGGTCGAGCTTCAATGAGGCCGCAGCGAATCGCTGCGGATCACCTGAGGCTGAGTTGGTTCACGGAAACACCTGATACGCTTCAATGAGGCCGCAGCGAATCGCTGCGGATCACTATGGTACGGCGATTTGCGGAACACGCCGATCAAGTCGCTTCAATGAGGCCGCAGCGAATCGCTGCGGATCACCGGGTTGCGCAAGTTCCGTCGCAGCCTGATCGCCGTCGCTTCAATGAGGCCGCAGCGAATCGCTGCGGATCACCGGAGCCGGACAGGTGTTTGGCGCGGGCTATGTATTCGCTTCAATGAGGCCGCAGCGAATCGCTGCGGATCACCACAGCGTCATTGCCGCGGCGCGCTCGTCGCCATTGCGCTTCAATGAGGCCGCAGCGAATCGCTGCGGATCACATGCTGTCGATGAGCTCGATCAGCTTGCTGCGCAAGGCTTCAATGAGGCCGCAGCGAATCGCTGCGGATCACACGCCCGCATCCCAGCCGACGTTGACCGTGTCCCAGCTGCTTCAATGAGGCCGCAGCGAATCGCTGCGGATCACGTAGGGATGCTCGCGGGCGATGATGTAGGTCTGCTCGCTTCAATGAGGCCGCAGCGAATCGCTGCGGATCACGCAAAGGCCATCGATGGGCGGAGGAGCTGATTGCATGCTTCAATGAGGCCGCAGCGAATCGCTGCGGATCACGCGGGGGAGAGTCCACCGGCGAGACCCGCGGCAATTTGCTTCAATGAGGCCGCAGCGAATCGCTGCGGATCACGTCACCGCCGAACTGAAACGTGCCATACCGGATCCGGCTTCAATGAGGCCGCAGCGAATCGCTGCGGATCACCCGTGGACTTTCGCACGTCATAGGTCCTTCCACCCAAGCTTCAATGAGGCCGCAGCGAATCGCTGCGGATCACTAGTGTGGTGAGCGATGCCGTCGCGCGAGAATGCCTGGCTTCAATGAGGCCGCAGCGAATCGCTGCGGATCACATCGACGCGAGCAATCGTGCTCTGGTCGATTTCTCAGCTTCAATGAGGCCGCAGCGAATCGCTGCGGATCACGCATCTGCGCCTTGTCCGCGGGGCCGGCGGATGCGGTGCTTCAATGAGGCCGCAGCGAATCGCTGCGGATCACATTCGGATCAGGCCGATCCGCAACTTCGTTTCGGTGCTTCAATGAGGCCGCAGCGAATCGCTGCGGATCACCGAGGCGTCAAATGTCCGGCAAGCGATACGACCGCGAGCTTCAATGAGGCCGCAGCGAATCGCTGCGGATCACTTTGCACGTTGCCGTAAAGCTGAGTTGTGATTGGCTGCGCTTCAATGAGGCCGCAGCGAATCGCTGCGGATCACATCGTGCCACCGGCGAGAGCATGAGCGAGCCCACCGAGCTTCAATGAGGCCGCAGCGAATCGCTGCGGATCACACCTATGGACGTTCGCCGATGGCGAGACGGTTCAGCTCGCTTCAATGAGGCCGCAGCGAATCGCTGCGGATCACGGCTGACCGTCATGGTGCGGCTTGCCGCATCGTTCAGGCTTCAATGAGGCCGCAGCGAATCGCTGCGGATCACCTGAGTTACCTGGCTATCGAGAAGATCCTCGACGGCTTGCTTCAATGAGGCCGCAGCGAATCGCTGCGGATCACTAAATCTTGTGGCCGCGGTCCTCGAACGTGAAGGCGCTTCAATGAGGCCGCAGCGAATCGCTGCGGATCACCGCGCCAGTAGCCGACGCCGCCCTGCACGGCCGTCTCGCTTCAATGAGGCCGCAGCGAATCGCTGCGGATCACCGGCGAGCGAGCACGGACCGCTGATCGAGCTGTACCAGCTTCAATGAGGCCGCAGCGAATCGCTGCGGATCACGAAATGAACCGCACCTCCTGGTACCTGCGTCGCCGCGCTTCAATGAGGCCGCAGCGAATCGCTGCGGATCACGCGAGGCTTTGCGTGGTGGTGACTTTGCTTGTGCCGCTTCAATGAGGCCGCAGCGAATCGCTGCGGATCACGGCCGACCACTGCCCCTACCCGTCGCGGAGGGGTGACGCTTCAATGAGGCCGCAGCGAATCGCTGCGGATCACGGGCATACTGGTAATCGGGCGAGCTGTGGAAGCTGGAGCTTCAATGAGGCCGCAGCGAATCGCTGCGGATCACAAAGCGAGGGTAACAACATGCCGCGAATCGAAATGACGCTTCAATGAGGCCGCAGCGAATCGCTGCGGATCACTCCTGCCGGGGGTCATACGCGAGCGGTACGTATAGGCAGCTTCAATGAGGCCGCAGCGAATCGCTGCGGATCACCGGCCTGTCGCCGGGCGGTGGCGCGCGCAAGATGGCGCTTCAATGAGGCCGCAGCGAATCGCTGCGGATCACGATCGCGACGACGTTGTCGCTGCCGGAGGGCAGCGCGCTTCAATGAGGCCGCAGCGAATCGCTGCGGATCACGTTTGCGGCACAGTACAGGGCGCGGCCTTTGTCCTGGCTTCAATGAGGCCGCAGCGAATCGCTGCGGATCACAGCAGCGCGGCGGCGATCACCGCCCGCACCAGGAAGCTTCAATGAGGCCGCAGCGAATCGCTGCGGATCACTACTTACCGCCGGGGCCGGTGTAGCCGCCTTCGCTGCTTCAATGAGGCCGCAGCGAATCGCTGCGGATCACGCGCGCAGAAGGTGACGCTGACCAAGACGGCATTCACGCTTCAATGAGGCCGCAGCGAATCGCTGCGGATCACCCAACGCGATCGTCAGCTCGACGCGTCTCACGGGCTGCGCTTCAATGAGGCCGCAGCGAATCGCTGCGGATCACCGCGCGCTGGCAGCAGGATGTGGCGCAAGCCGACCGGCTTCAATGAGGCCGCAGCGAATCGCTGCGGATCACCGGTGATCAGGCCGGTGGGGTCTTCCTCGCGCACCTTGCTTCAATGAGGCCGCAGCGAATCGCTGCGGATCACCGGCGAGCTGGCCGCAAAACACAGCGAGGCAGCAAGCTTCAATGAGGCCGCAGCGAATCGCTGCGGATCACCGCAGTGTGTCGCGCGTGCTGACATCGCCGATACTGGCTTCAATGAGGCCGCAGCGAATCGCTGCGGATCACTTGCACTTGATGGCGGGATCGTCGCCGCCGGGATCGCTTCAATGAGGCCGCAGCGAATCGCTGCGGATCACAGGCCGTCAAGGCTGCGCCGGCAGTCGCCGCCAACAAGCTTCAATGAGGCCGCAGCGAATCGCTGCGGATCACTGGCGGTTGCCGCCGCGCCGGAACCGGCGCCGCCAGGCTTCAATGAGGCCGCAGCGAATCGCTGCGGATCACCGCACGAAGCTGGGCACGTGCTACCAGTGCGACGACGAGCTTCAATGAGGCCGCAGCGAATCGCTGCGGATCACCTTTCTTGTCCTCGGGATCGACGTTGAGTGCATCGAGCTTCAATGAGGCCGCAGCGAATCGCTGCGGATCACCGTGTGTCGATGGCTGGAAACGTAGCTGCACCAACAGCTTCAATGAGGCCGCAGCGAATCGCTGCGGATCACAATGCGGAAGCTCCGGTACGATAGGCATGATATGACGCTTCAATGAGGCCGCAGCGAATCGCTGCGGATCACCCTGCGCATTGCTGACGATGTTGCGGGCCCAGGCGTCGCTTCAATGAGGCCGCAGCGAATCGCTGCGGATCACCAGCCGCCGCCGATACAACGCCGGCGCCTCCTTGCGAGCTTCAATGAGGCCGCAGCGAATCGCTGCGGATCACCGATTGTGGGAATGGCGGCCCGTGCGAGCACGACTGGCTTCAATGAGGCCGCAGCGAATCGCTGCGGATCACACTACGAGCCCGTCATCCGCGACCTGACGCGACGGGCTTCAATGAGGCCGCAGCGAATCGCTGCGGATCACCTCAGCCAGCGTGCAGGATCTGGTCGAGGCGTGGCGCTTCAATGAGGCCGCAGCGAATCGCTGCGGATCACACCCCCGAAGAGGCGCGCGATGGCGTGGAGAAGCTTCGCTTCAATGAGGCCGCAGCGAATCGCTGCGGATCACCTACGCGTTGTTTGCGGGGGAGGGTCTATTCCAGATGCTTCAATGAGGCCGCAGCGAATCGCTGCGGATCACCGACGTGGCCGTGCATGGCGTGCAAGGTGAAGTATGGCTTCAATGAGGCCGCAGCGAATCGCTGCGGATCACCTTTGTGCGGGTTTATGTGATCGACCGCAGTAGCAAC
Organism: Rhodanobacter sp. FW101-FHT13A11; assembly: GCF_058790335.1. Lineage (NCBI taxonomy): Bacteria > Pseudomonadati > Pseudomonadota > Gammaproteobacteria > Lysobacterales > Rhodanobacteraceae > Rhodanobacter > Rhodanobacter sp. FW101-FHT13A11. Next base: position 67,384 of record NZ_JBYTCN010000006.1, read on the forward strand.
GCTTCAATGAGGCCGCAGCGAATCGCTGCGGATCACGGCGGTGCGCTCGGCATGATGGGTGAGGCGGGCAACGCTTCAATGAGGCCGCAGCGAATCGCTGCGGATCACGTACCGCCAGTCGCCGGCCTTGACCTCGCGGCTGAGGCTTCAATGAGGCCGCAGCGAATCGCTGCGGATCACTACACGTCCAAGCGCTTCGTCGCGCTGACCGGCACGCTTCAATGAGGCCGCAGCGAATCGCTGCGGATCACCGATCCAGGCGTTGTTCGACTCGTTCGGCATGTCGGGGCTTCAATGAGGCCGCAGCGAATCGCTGCGGATCACGACTTGGATATCCCCGAGTCCGTCGGCGAGAAGCTGGCTTCAATGAGGCCGCAGCGAATCGCTGCGGATCACCGGCCATATGCCGCCCCATCGCCATGCACAACGCGACGCTTCAATGAGGCCGCAGCGAATCGCTGCGGATCACACGCACGGCTCCGCAGCCCTCGACGCCGATGCGCTGCTTCAATGAGGCCGCAGCGAATCGCTGCGGATCACGCCCGGCTGTACGACCCGTCGCGCCTCGGGGGCGTCGCTTCAATGAGGCCGCAGCGAATCGCTGCGGATCACAATGCACGAATTGCACGACACCGGGCGAGACTTCACGCTTCAATGAGGCCGCAGCGAATCGCTGCGGATCACCGAGCCGATCACTTCCGATGCCAGCGGCAAGGCCGTGCTTCAATGAGGCCGCAGCGAATCGCTGCGGATCACCGATCGGTCGCGGCGTTTTCGGTGATCCTCTCGCCGGGCTTCAATGAGGCCGCAGCGAATCGCTGCGGATCACAGTCCGGCAAGATCACCCCGCGCAAGTCGGTGGAAGTGCTTCAATGAGGCCGCAGCGAATCGCTGCGGATCACGTGGTGCTGGAGAAGCCGATCGGCCGCGACCTGGCCAGGCTTCAATGAGGCCGCAGCGAATCGCTGCGGATCACCTTGACGCACTGGCCGGGCAGCAGGTTGAGGTCAAGGCTTCAATGAGGCCGCAGCGAATCGCTGCGGATCACCTATGCGCGGTTCGAGCGCGGCGAGGTGCGGGCAGCAGTGCTTCAATGAGGCCGCAGCGAATCGCTGCGGATCACCGGGGAACATTCGCCTTGCGGGCCGATGGGCACGGCTGCTTCAATGAGGCCGCAGCGAATCGCTGCGGATCACCGCGCGGGCGTGGACAACTGCATCGTCGTGCTGGAGGCTTCAATGAGGCCGCAGCGAATCGCTGCGGATCACGCGGCGGTTTCCTGGTGCGTTGTGAGGATACTAACGGCTTCAATGAGGCCGCAGCGAATCGCTGCGGATCACCTGATGGTGGAGCGGACATAAACGGTGCCCTGCGGGCCGCTTCAATGAGGCCGCAGCGAATCGCTGCGGATCACCGTTGCCGTCCGCGTCACTGATGGTGGAGCGGACATGCTTCAATGAGGCCGCAGCGAATCGCTGCGGATCACACCACTGCCTCCGGCATGCCGATTTCCATCGCCCAGCTTCAATGAGGCCGCAGCGAATCGCTGCGGATCACCGAGAAGGTGCGTGATGCCGCGCAGGCGGAGTACAGGCTTCAATGAGGCCGCAGCGAATCGCTGCGGATCACGATGAGCGAACCACTGAAAGCCGCATCCAAAACCGACGCTTCAATGAGGCCGCAGCGAATCGCTGCGGATCACACGCTGACGCTGACGCCCGCGAGCGGCGCGGTGACCTAGCTTCAATGAGGCCGCAGCGAATCGCTGCGGATCACCGCGGCGAGAAGAACGACGCGACGCCAGTGGAGGTCGCTTCAATGAGGCCGCAGCGAATCGCTGCGGATCACACCCAACGGGCGCGCTATATGCGGGTCGCTACAGCAAGCTTCAATGAGGCCGCAGCGAATCGCTGCGGATCACCCCGATGTCTACGAAGGCCACATCGACTTTCACTGGCTTCAATGAGGCCGCAGCGAATCGCTGCGGATCACTTGCGGATTACTGAACTCTGTCGTTGCACAATTCGCGCTTCAATGAGGCCGCAGCGAATCGCTGCGGATCACTCGCATGGAACCTGTCGTTATCACCTGGAATTTCACGCTTCAATGAGGCCGCAGCGAATCGCTGCGGATCACGATGGTGCGAACGCGTTGGATATGGTGGAATTTAATGGCTTCAATGAGGCCGCAGCGAATCGCTGCGGATCACTGCCGTTTCGATTTGTTGGCTAGTCGGAGATTAGGAAGCTTCAATGAGGCCGCAGCGAATCGCTGCGGATCACTTGTTGGTGTTGACGTATCCATGACCCGGGCAAGTGCTTCAATGAGGCCGCAGCGAATCGCTGCGGATCACAGTCCTCCCGCAAGTCCTTGTGCGGTATGGCTGTTCGACGGGTTTGTGCGAGGGGTGCCCCGCACAAGCGCAAGGCAGGCTAGCGCGCGTGATGCCTGATGGCAACAGCGGCGGGTAAGTATTGGATTTTCAATGAGCATTGTGACGCGAGAGGTGGCCGGGTTTTGTGGCATCACCGGAGCGCTCGCGTGGGGTGGGCGAAAGAAGGTGAGTAGTGGCGGGTGGCCGTCACACGATGATCGGCTCGCGGGCCACGGGTTCGAATTTGTCACCGAGACTGACGACACGGGGTTTGACCTTGTCGGCGGGGCCGAGATCGATGATCAGCAGGGCATCGGTGCGGCGCAGGATGATGCCGTCGAGAAGTTGCAGCATCTCGGCGTGTCGTCGGCGGCTCAGTCGGCACTGGAATACGGAAAGTTGCAGCCATTCGCCGAAACCCTTCATGGTCTTGAATACGCGGCGCAGGCGCTTGTCGTCGCGAATGTCGTAGGTCACCAGGTACAGATGTTCGTCCATGTGCGTCTCACGGATCGCGATGATTCACCGGGTGGTGAAGTTGGGATAGTCGTCCAGCTCGCCCAGCAGGAATCGCCCCAGCAATCGTGCCTGCAGTTCGAGCAGGCGGCGATAGCTCAGGCGATAGCCGAACATCGGGTGAGTAACTTCGTGACTTAGCCTGCGCTCGAACGCGGCGATGAATCGCTTGCGTCCATCCGGAGTGAGATTGACGCTGCCGGCGGCGCTGACGAAATCGCTGGGATGTACCTCGCCGTTGTTGATCACCTGGATCACCACCGAGTCGGCAAGCAGCGGGCGAAAGGGCTCCATCAGATCCAGGGCAAGGGCAGGTCGGCTGTAGCGTGGTTGATGGTAGAAGCCGCGGAAGGGGTCGAAGCCGACCGACTGCAGCGTCACCGTCAATGTTCGTGCCAGCAGGGTATAGGCGAACGACAGCATGGCGTTGATCGGGTCGGTTGGCGGACGTCGGTTGCGCAGGGTGAAGTCGAACGACAGCAGTGCCTCGTCTTCGGCCGCAGCTGGCTTGAGCGTGTTGCGAAAATGCCCGAAGTAGAGCGCAGCGGCGTTGCCCTCGATACCAAGCAGGGTTTCCAGGTTTTCAGCGTGCTCGCTCTGCTTCTGGATGCGCTTCAGGTCGGCGAGCAGGCGTTCGGGTTTTTCCTCCGGCTTCCAGTTGCGACGCAGTTGGGTGCGGCAGTTGGCGATCTTTGCGGCCACCAGCCCGCGCGCCACCCGCAGGCAGGCGGCATCGCTGAAACTGGTGCGGTACTGTGCGGTGCGCAGTTCCACGTTCTTGTGGCCGTTGCCGACGGTGTGGCCGTAGAACCAGCCGCCATAGCTGTGCCAGGTGACGGGGATGTCCCGTTGCATCAGTTCGCCAAGACACGGCGACGTGACGTAGACATTCCCCATCAACACCACCTGCGAGACCTCGCCGATGCGGGCCTTGGCCAGCACCTGGTCGTCCTTGCTGACCTCCAGTACTTCACCTTTCTTTGCAAGCTTGGCGTTGAACTGCTGGATGTACAGGGGCAATGCTTCGTGGTGCGGCACCGCCAGCGGGCGCGGCGCCAACTCGGCACGATGCAGGTACTGCACCTCGTCGGGCAGGCATATCGTCACCAGCGAGCAGCGTGGGCACTTGGGACTGTCCACCAGCGGATCGGGAATGCGCCCACCGGCGGCCATCGCGCGCAGCTCGGCGATCGCGTTGCGGGTCAGTGCGATCAGGTCGTCGTCGAACGGTACGGCGACGCGTTCCTTGCTCGCCACGTAGTAGATGGCGCCCTCGTCGCACACGTAACCGTGCTCGCGCAGCAGCAGGCCTTGTGCGCAGAGTTGCACGCGTTCGGGGTCGTACACGCCGCGCGGTGTGTGCGGACGCTTGCCGCGCTTGTAATCGACCGGGGTGACGGTGTCGCCTTCGCCTTCGATCAGGTCGAGCTTGGCGATCAGTCCAATGGTGTTGGACGACAAGGTGACCGAGCGGGCGTGGATCTCGACTTGCTCCTCACGCGCCTTGTCGGCCGCCGGCAGGTCACCGGAAGGCTTGTCGACGCGTTGATGACGGTGCCGGCCATCGACCGTGTCGACCGAATCGGCCCACTCGCCCTGCACCCATTCCAGGTAGGCCAGCCGCGGGCAATACACGTGCTCGTTGAGCATGCGCACCGGAATCAGTGGCTGGTCGCCGCCCAGCTCCGGGAATGGCAGTTGCAGGTCCCCTTGCTTCGGTTTCATCGAAAGTCGCTCCCCTGCGTCCGTCGATAATCCTTCACGATCAAGCTTTTACTATGGGTTTCTTTGGCGGAGCAAGAGTGATATCTAGAAACAAAGGATGTGATATCGTTCTCCCATGGCACGCACACTCATCAATCTGGATCCGGACGACAAGGCATGGTTGGACCGCGAAGCCCAGGCCCGCAACCTGCCGATGACCGAACTGGTACGGCAGGCCGTGCGCGGCTACCGCACCCGGCACGAAAGCCAGGGCCTGACCGATCTGCAGGCTGCACTGCGCCGTACCGCCGGCATCTGGCAGCACGGTGATGGTTTGCACCATCAGCGTCGCCTGCGTGACGAATGGGACGATCGCGGGTGAGGTACCTGCTCGATTCGGTCATCCTGATCGACCACTTCAACAACGTCGACGCCGCCACCACCTTCCTGGCCGAACACGGCAGCGAATGCGCCATCTCGGTCATTACCCGTGCCGAAGTGCTCGCCGGTTTCACTGTTCGCACTGAACCACTGGCGCGCGAGTTGCTCGATGTGTTTCCGCACCTGCCGATCACCAGCGAGATCGCTGATCTCGCTGCTTCCCTGCGTCGCAGCGAGCATTGGAAGCTGCCCGATGCGTTGCAGGCGGCGGTGGCTGTGCAGCATGGGCTGGTGCTGGTTACGCGGAATACGCGGGATTTCAAGGTGGGTGGGAAGAAGGTCGAGGTGGTGGTGCCGTATCGGGTGTGAGTATGCCGCTCGGAGGCTAGAGAAGAATGTGGTGCGGCGCTAAGTCTGACCTTCCGTCGCTTAGGTTGTTGAGCTACCACGTACAAATAGGCCCAAGCCGTAATGGCGTCCCACTCCTGCCAACATGGGTCCGGCCACCGGCTCGGAAAACGTCACTGATACATGAAAGCGGGAGAAACCAGATAGATGTTGCGGCACACGATATTCGCGAGCGGCCCTACCCGATCGTTCGTATGGCGCGGCTTGAAAACGCAGACTCACGGGCTGGGGTAGTCCGGCCTTCGCCAAGGCATGCAGGATCAACTTTTCGGCTTTATGTCTGTCGAACTTACCTTTTTGTTTGCCCCCGCGTGTCGTTTTGCCGTGCGTTACCAATGGAGTGACGGTGTGCCAACGATTGCTAGCCTTTAGGTAGGCTTGGGCAACGCCGTCGATTTCGTCGGTTTGATCCATTGTGCCGACTTGTGTGCCGTGTTGGACAAGTGGCGTGTGTGCGAGTGCATGCCGGATTTCACGGAAGCGGTGGGAGTCGAAGGTTTCCCCTTCTGGCCCCAACACCATTGCTCGCCTTATGCGTCCATCGACATTTTTGTTTCCAATGCTCGGCAATGGAATCCACGACAATCGATCGTCAATATCGTCGCCCGCAACGTGACCGGTTGCATAACCCAATGACTGTTGGGAAACGCGCTGGCCAAGTGCATGGCGGATCATCGCAGCTACGGTAACTCCCTCATTGTGTCGCCAACTCAGCCAGCTGCCTGGGTCCATGCCATGTAGATCGTAGAGTAGGAACGGGCGCAGGGATGTTGTGGTGTCGAGGTCGTAACTGCGTTCGCTGTATGTGACTGGTGGGTCTACAAAATCCTTACTCTCGATGCGGTGACGTCGTGCCTGTTCTCGCAGCTCGAGGCTGGATAAGCTTCCCTCCGCCGGAACTCTTAGCGGGTTGCGCATGAAAGACGTACCGAGCGATGGCTGCCACTTATTCGAGTCGCTTTCCAGCGGGGTTTCGGAGAGCTGAAACGACGCAAAGGCAAGATCCTCAGCACGCCCAAGGCACACCATCTCACGGCTGAGGACACCCAGATGTTCGGCTTTCGCGGTGTCGTTTATGTGCCACTCGTAGGTGACAGGGCTATCCACCCAGCGACGTTGGGTGGCTTGTGCGTCATAGCGTGCGCGCCTTCTGGCAGATGCTTCATAAGGCGGCGTACCTCGATAAAGGTCACGCAGCGTGATGTCATCGCTGTTGCGTGGTACATAGGCCGTGAACACCTTGCCAACAGACACTCTTGGCGCATAGATTGTCGGTGGCTCCAACTGCTCCAACCAGGAGAGTGTGGTTGTATTTCGATCCAGACTTCCCGCGTGCGCGCTGCCTGCCACAATGGCTTGCATCAAACGCATGGGGGCGGGTGGCCATTCCTCGCCGTGGTAGTAACCGCCGAGGAAGTTGACGCGGACTCTGAGATATGACGACACGATGGCCTCCTGCTCAAGCCTTGTTCTTGAGGTACTGTTTGGCCTTCTCGACGTCGAAGTCGTAAGTGAGGAGGCCTGTGTCGATACCAAACGCGGTGGCGCTCTGTTGAGCAAATTCCAGAGCCTGTCCGGGGTCGATCGGGAACTTGGTTTCGCTCCCGTCGCGTCGCACAAGCTTGGCCTCAATGGCATCGGCACCGTCGCGAACGAGCTGACACCCCGAGCGCAGGTTGTAATCCTGAGGCAAGCTTAGCGCCACCAGCGACAGGGCGAGGAGATACGCGCGCAAATGTTTGGTTTCATCGGCATCCGCGCCCCGTAGCTGGCGTATCACGATCAAGTTCAGAATGCTTTCCCGGACGATGTTCCCGCGCACCAGGACTCCTCCGCGTCCATCGGAAGGGACGTGTGCGAGGCCGATGACGGACGACTTCTTCTCGATGTCCTTCTTGAGCTTTTCGAGGTCTTCGACGTTTTCGGCAGAGAAGGACGGAACGAATTGGGCCGCACGGGTCAGTGGGGTCACGTCATCTGCGTATACGATCGATCCCAGCGCGCGTTGAACCTTGACTCCGGTCCCTCGGGAGTCCCATACACCGAGTGTCAACGACAGAGGACTGAGCTTTGCGACAGGTGTGGCGTTGCGTGTGTTGGCGAGGGCCTTGAAGGCGGTATCGATCTTGTCGCTGAGTGATGAGAATCGGGCTGACGCATCGGCCAGACGGTGTGCCATCTCCAGAATATTGAATGAAACGTCACCTGCCTTTACGACAACTTGTGGAACAAGGGCGGCGTAAGGCTCTTCCATGAAAGCAGGCTCGATGCGGTTGGCTTGCGATTGCACACTGTCCAGTACGCAGCGATTGTGTCCGTCGGGTAGCGGATCGATGCAGTAGCCGTCATGCCCCGCATAAGTCGGTGGAAACACGGGGCTGTCTGCACCCCCTACAGGGCGCAGCCGTTCCTTGACGACGATGGCGACAGGTCCGTCTTGTTCGAGTAGGGCGTTGAAATCAGTCATGAGCGACTCTCCTTGGATGCCCGTGCCGGGCGGCTATAGGTGAAGCAGGAAATGCCCTGCCCACGCTTGATACGTGAAAATTCATAGGCATGCCCTTGGCCGACGACGGCATGGACGCGGGCCAACGACAGTGGCAACGGCTGTTCCCATAACTGATAGCGGCAGCTGCCGCGTGCCGACTGGAACGGCCAGCACTGCAAGGCAACAGCGGAAAGCAGTTCTGCGAATACGTAGGTGGGCACCGACTTCAATGCTGTGCCGAGATCGTTCGGAGAGAAGCCAGTGTCGATCGGGTTCCATGCGCTGCGTGGATCGAACCCGAGACGGCCAGTGAGAGGAATACTTAGTTGAAGCAGGTTTTCTGGGGAAAGCTTGCTGGAGAGGGATAGGCAGGTGGCTAGAAGTTTGGCTGCATCGGTCGATTTTTGCTGCCCGCCGAAGCACTTCCAGAAGCTGTTGCCGCGTCCGTTGCGTCGCTCCCACCAGTCCATCAGAACGTGAAGCCCGGCGTCGCGGTTGGTGATGACGTAGGGACGGATGGTGTCCTCGCCTGCCCAGGTGTCATCAGGCACCAATTCAGCGTGTGCGAAGTCGTTTACCAGTTGCCTGAAGTCGCCATCGGACCACGGCTCGATGATCAGCGCGTTGCCGTCCCAACGCGATGTCAGCGATCGATCCCGGGCGGAGGCCAGCTCGAACAAGCCACATGCGCCAAAGTACTGGGCTGGGTTGCGTGGGTCAGCGGTGAGCTTCATGCGTCCATCTCCTTCGAACCCATGACGTCAGCGCATTTCAACAATGCTTCCAGATACGCCAGACCCCACCAGCCATAGCGACGTTGCAACCTGTCAAAACGCAGCTCTGATTCCTGGCTGGCCTGCTCGTTTTCTATAAGTGTGTGGTGGTTGTCGAATGCGTGCGTGTCGAATCCCGGTCGAGCTCGTCCATGATGGCTGGCGACCAGATGCAGTATGAGTTCGTCGTCTACGCCGTCGTCGTCCAAGTCCAGCAATGATCCGAGTTCGTGACGGTAGCCGCGAAGAAGACGCCAGTGAGCGCCCCGCCCGTAGCACTTGGCCAGTACTTGGTCGGTGAAGTTGCCAGCGGCCCGTTGCCACCACGGTCGATCCTTGCCGCGATCATGTGCAGCTCCGGCCTTGGCAAGTTGGTCGACGAGTGATTGATTCAGGCCCAGCGCGTTGCCGATCGCGAGTGCGGACTCGCCGACTAGATGAAGGTGGGTTCCCAATAGTTGCGTTCTGATGGCTTGCGAGCCACCCTCTCCGTCGTCAGGGAAAGCGGGGCGGCGTGCAACCAGATATGCCCGCGCTAAAGTAATGTCTGCTTCGTCATCGTCGTCAGAGGACGTCTCCAGCCAAACGGTGCGCAGGCCTCGCACTTTCTCCAGTTCGCTCGTTGCCTTGTCGAAGGAATCAGCTTCCAGTTCCATGGAGTCGTCGATACGCGTTGCCGTCCATGTTCCTTCGGAGCGAGAGACCTTCCATCGCTCGCGTGTGCCTGGTTGATCGGCGACATCGGCGACGGGTTCGGTGCTGGATGGATTAGGGAAGCCATCGGCGGACAGCCCACCCCAACGGGTGGGGAGGATGACGGTGGCTTCGGCAAGACGGGCCGGCGTCTTGACCAAGTCGCCAATTGAAATTATGGCGACTTCGCCGTGCGTGCTGATGACTGGGATCTTGTCTGTGACTGTCGAATCGGCAAGGCGAGCGGCCAAAGACTCGAGGAACTTCTGTGCCCGATCGGTGCTGATGAGAGATTTTTCCGCTACGCGAACCGGATATACGGACAACCAGTCATCGACGCGCTTCCTCTCATCGTTGGAACTGTTTCCGAAATGGGGCATATCGCGCCAAGCTAATGTCGTCTGAGGCGGCTCATAGTCAGAAATCCCCCGCAACCAAGGTGAAACTTCTGGGCCGATCCGAGGTTTCGGCTCCGTCATGGACCAAGTGTCAAGCAGGTAATCATCAAGTTCCCGCATGCGCGGAAGAGGTTCGGATGCTTCGCGGTACTCCAGGTGCATGATCAGGCTGGTCAAGGCTTCTGGGGAGGCATCGAAGCCATCGCCTTTTGCGGGGAGTTGCTGCAGTAACTCCAGTGTCTTGTACTGACGTGGATGTTCTATTTCTGATGCCCCGCCTTTCTTGAGGTTGGCGAAATCGCCACGTGTGTATATCAGCGTGATTGGGGCTTGCCGTCCTTCACCTCCCGAGCGGTTGATGCGTCCGGCGCGCTGGATGAAGTTGTCGAGCATGCAAAGGTCGAAGATCGCGGCATCCGCATCCAGATCGACCCCGACTGAACCCGCTGATGTGCTGACAAGGTAGGTGGTGCAATCGACTCCTTCTTTGCGCAGGAATTGTCGGAACACCACGCTCTGGGCCAGTGCGTCGCGCTCGTGGCCCCGTAGTGTTCCAGTGAGAAGTCGAACCTCGCACGGCTTGGCTTGCTTCCGCAGCTCGCTGGCAATGGCTGAGGCTTCATCTGGCGATGTCACATAGATAAGCACCGTTTTGCGGGTATTTGCGTAGCTCAGGGCCTTTTCAACGATGGCTGCTCGCTTCGTAGCTGGTGTGGCTTCATCGCCAAGCTGGTGAAGCGTGAGAATTTTGTCGGCACGCAGACGTTTGACCACGGCAGGGTTGGAGCGGTCAACATCTGAGAGTTGCAACGCATCACTGCTTTTGGAAGAGGGTGTTGCGGTCAGCTCGACACATCGAAAGGGTTTCAATGCCGGTTGTCGCTGTTGAATAGCCTGAATCTGCTTTATCAGCTTTCCGAAAGCGGGTGACAGATGCGCCTCATCATGGATCAGCAGCACATCCTGCCCTAACAGACCTGCATGCATGCTTCGCATGGTGCGTCCGTCGCCGTCGCCCCAAAAAAGTAGGCGACTTCCGATTTTGTAGACAGTGCCGATAATGATTGCTGGCCGAGCCGGGTCGCGCTTCCAGCCACCGTTGTCCGCGCGCTCCCCGCGCAGCGTGCTGATGGAAAGAACGTGCCTGTTACCTAGGTGGGTTTTGCTGGAAAGGGCTGCTAGTGCACCCGTGACGGGGTGATCGGGGTTTTCATCCAGCCAACGCAGCAACCCTTCCGCGACCTCTGTAGACTGATCCACTACGGTCCGTCGGTCGACAACGATCACAAACCGGCGTGGCAACGAGACGTTGTTCACGCCCTCAGCGGCTTGGCTGGCCAGCGCCAGCAACCAAACGAGCATCGCCGACGTTTTGCCCAATCCGGTGGGTACTGCGATGGGGCGGAATTTGCCGGAGCGCCATTCTTCGAAGAGGTCGGCTTGCCATTGGTACGGCTTGTAACCCTGTCCTCGTGGATCAACTGATCCGGTGATCTGCTCGAAATACCCCTCGAAGTCGAAGCTCATGATCTCTGTCCCTTTGAGTTTTGCAGCGTTCTACTTGAAGCGCGGTGTCTTGGCATTGTGATGTTCACCGTGCGTCGCCGTGGCGGGCGTAAACCCACAGCCGCAGCTTGATCGGCTCCCATTCTTCATCTGGATCGTCGACGGCAAGAATTTCGCCGCGAAGGTCGTGCGTGCGATCAAGCAGTGACGCAGCAGCAGCGTTGTCCAGACGCGGCAGGTAGCCGAGTTTGCGGTCGTGCCAGAGCACTTCGATGGCGCGTTCGTTGTGCGGGTTGCCGGGTTGGCGGCGAAATTGCAACGCATCACCGGGGCGAAGGTCGGACAGGACGTCTGGGCAGTCGTAATAATGGCCACCGGCGATGCGGCAGTCCTGCAGGTGGATTTGTGTGGCGTTGTCCGCGCGAAGCTTGGCGTTCGCTGCACCCGGAAGCGCGCCGAAGGCGGCCAGTGCCTCGGACAGGTGAATGAGGAAACGACGACGTTGCACAAGCGATCCCCCTGTGGATGCCTGGTTGCGAACGTATCCGTCGTCCGTCTCAGGGATCGAGACAGACGAGGATGGCGCAGCGTTCGACTATACGACTCGCTGCGGCCGGAGTGTCATTCAGTGCGTGCTGCCGCGCAACTCCTTCAACCGCCTCGCCGCCGAACCGAACTTCACCTTGCCCGCATCGAATGCCTCGGGGTCGAAGTTGTCGCCGAGCCAGTCCAGCAGTTCCTCGGTTTCCTCGTCGGTCTTGGACGGGTTTTTCAGGGCGTCGCACAGGCGCGCGTAACCATGGACGCCGCCGCAATCTTCGGGTGGGCAGGCGCGGGCGCCGGCGAGGCAGCGGGGGTATTTGGCCTTGGCTTGGCGTGGGGTGATGGCTTCCAGAACGACCTTGTGGCTCCAGTCGTCGCCGAAGTCGTAGAGATAAGTGCAACTGGTGCCGGGCTCGCTCAGATGGTTGGCGATGGGGACGTCCCAGCCGGCGAGCATGGTGGCGTTGCTCCACGGCATGTCGTCTTCCATCGGGATGCCGATGTCGATGCCATGGCGCTTGTCGCCGATCTGGAAGGCGTGCAGATGTATGTCTTCCCAGCCCATGGCGTCGTTGATGGCGCAGTGCAGGTCCCAGAAGCTGGCGTCACTGGATAGCTGGATGCGTCGCCAGATAGGCGGTTTGACGCCATTGAGGGTGATCTTGAACTGATGGATGCTTGCCGCGGCCTTCGCCGTCGCCCTGGCCCCGGTTCGCGCGGCGGGCTCGATGGGCGCGGGTGCGGTCGCGCCGGATGAGGCGTTGAACCATTGCTCGAACAGCGCACGGCCGCGCTTGAAGGCTTCGTCGTCGAGTGTGACGCTGTAGGCATGGCCATGCGTGTTGCCGATCAGGCCCTTCGCGTGCAGCCGGTCGAGCGCGTCCCATGGCAGCGATTTCCAGGCGTGGCGGCCACCGAACTTTTCCTCGAAGCTGTTGGCCCATAACAGGGCCAGTACTACGTCGTCGAGGCGGTTGGTGTCGAAAGTATCGTCGGACATGACGGCGCTCCTTGAGGCATGGCTTTGATCATAACGGCGAGCATGGGGCGCAGCCTTGATGAAGCCCCGCCATCGCCGGTCCTGGCGGCAAGGAGCATGGACATCCAGGTGAACGCTTTCCAACTCGCTGACAAGCCGTTAACCGCAAGGTGGTGATCGAGGAATTCCTCTTCCGGGATGGAGTTGCGTGCGATGGCCAATGAGATCGGCAGGCCGGATTTTTCCGATGTGCAGGCTGGGGGTGAAATCCACCGCGCCGGATGCACCGCCCGAGGCGGATTTCAGCGGTGTGCAGTCGTAAGTCAGTTCCACCGCCGACGCGGCCACCATTATGCCGTGGCGGCTGGCGACAATCTGACGAAGATCGCGAAACGTCTCTATGGCAACGCGAATGCGTGGAAGCAGGTCCTTGACGCCAATCTCGACCAGCTCTCCGATCCGGATCGGATCAGGGTCGGCCAGGTCCTGAAGATTCCCGCCCTGTCCTAAGCAGGAGATGCCTCATGAAGAAGATGACTCGCCAACCCTTGATCCTTACCGCATCGCTGGCCGTGGTGCCGGCCCTGAGCGCCGCGGCAAGAAGGAAGAATAGGCTGCGCGGCCCCGGCCGCCACGCCACCTGCCGTCGCGACGACGCCCGCATCCACCGTACGGCGCCGACGACCACGAACAGCGCGCCGGCCGCGGTCGCGTTCGGCTCGGTGGAGCCGGGCCCCATGGTCGATGCCAACAACAAGATCTCGCCAGGGGCACCAGCTTCGCGCCGAAGGGCACTACCTACGCCTCGGTCGACACCAGTGGCAGCGGCACGCGACGCTGGCGGCGAAGTGGACCTACCAGGACGGCCAGACCGTGCATGAGGACAGCAAGGCCCTCAACGCCATGGGTCCGGAGACCACCGCGTTCATGATCAGCAAGCCCAGCGGTTTCCCGGCCGGCAACTACAAGGTCGAGATCTCGCTGAATGGCGGCCAGGTCGCCAGCAAGGATTTCTCGGTGAAGTAGCGGCGGCGGTGATATTGGTGGTGTCGGCACGGGCGCGGCATGACCGCGTCCGTGCCGTTCCGCACCAGGCGACGTGGGTTTTCCGCGCAGCAGCGGCACGCGGTGACGACGGCGCGTGATAGACCGCAGGTCACAGTGGCGCGAACAGTTCGGCCAGATCGGTTTCGTTGAAGCGCAGTTGTGTGGTGGCCCCGCCGCCTTCCAGCACGGCGCGCGCCAGTTCGGCCTTGCGACCCTGCATGGCCTGGATTTTTTCCTCGACGGTGCCGGCGCAGATCAGCCGGTAGACGAATACCGGCTTGTCCTGGCCGATGCGGTGGGCACGGTCGGTGGCCTGCGCCTCGACGGCCGGGTTCCACCACGGGTCGTAGTGGATCACGGCGTCGGCGGCGGTGAGGTTGAGGCCGACGCCGCCGGCTTTGAGGCTGATCAGGAACACCGGCACGCTGCCGCTCTGGAAGCTATGCACCAGGGCGCTGCGCCGGCTCGACGGGGTTTGCCCGGTGAGGATCTGATGGGCGATACCGCGCTTGATCAGCGCCGCCTCGATCAGCGCCAGCATCTCGGTGAATTGCGAAAACAGCAGCACGCGGCGGCCATCGCCGAGCAGGCCGTCGAGCAGCTCCAGCAGGGCATCGAGTTTGGCGCTGGCGGCGATCTTCTTTGCGCTGGCCAGCTTGACCAGACGCGGATCGCAGCAGGCCTGGCGCAGTTTCAGCAATGCGTCCAGCACGATGATGCCGGACTGCGCCAGGCCGCGTTCCTTCACTGCTTGGCGCACGCGTTCGTGTTGGGCCAGGCGCAGGGTTTCGTACAGTGCGCGCTGGTCGCCTTCCAGTTCCAGCGTGCGCACGATCTCGGTCTTGGCCGGCAGGTCGGTGAGCACGTCGTCCTTGCGCCGGCGCAACAGCAGCGGGCCGATGCGCCGGTTAAGCCGTTGCTGGCGATCGACCTCGCCATGCTTTTCAATCGGCGTGCGTTACAGCCTGGTGAATTGGCGCTGGGAGCCGAGCAGGCCCGGTTCCACCGCGTCGAACTGCGCCCACAGTTCGCCCAGGTGGTTTTCCAGCGGCGTGCCGGTCATCGCCAACCGGCGTGTGGCGGGGATCTCGCGCACCACGCGCGCGGCCTGGCTGTTCGCGTTCTTGATCGCCTGCGCCTCGTCCAGCACCAGCAGCGCGAAGCGTTGCTTGAGCAGTGGTTCGCGATCGCGCGGCAGCAGCGGGTAGGTGGTGATGATCAGGTCGTGGCTGGCGATCCCGTCGTAGCGGTCGGCGCGCGCGGCACCGTGGATCACCAGCACCTTCAGCGCGGGCGCGAAGCGCGCGGCCTCGCTTTGCCAGTTGCCGACCAGGCTGGTCGGGGCGACCACCAGTGCGGGTTGTTCCAGTCGGCCGCGCTGCTTTTCGCCGAGGATGTGCGCCAGCACCTGTACGGTCTTGCCCAGGCCCATGTCGTCGGCGAGGATGCCGCCGAGCCCGGCCGCGCCGAGGAAATCCAGCCAGGCCAGACCGTCGCGCTGGTAGGGGCGCAAGGTGGCCTTGAAGCCTTTGGGTGCCTTGACGCTGCGCTTGAGGTTTTGCAGTGCGTCGAGATGGGCGCGCAGCAGTTCGCCGCCGTGCCAGTGCAGGTGTTCGTCGAGCGCGGCCAGCAGCGGCGCCTGGCTGCGATGCAGGCGCAGTTCGCCGTCGCCTTCGAGCCACTCCAGCAGCGGCTCGATCAGCATGCGCAGGCGACCCAGCGGAATCGCGGCGCTGCGTCTTTCATCCAGCAGCACGCGCCAGCTGGCGTTCTTCTTTTCGCCCCTGGCCGGATGGCGCGGGAAAGTGGGGTCGGCCAGAAGGCGGCGCAATACCGGCAGCAGGTCGATCCGTTCGCCGCCGACGTCCACGCCCAGCGAGACGTCGAACCACTGCGTGCCGCTGGCTTCGAGGTCGGCGTGCCAATCGCCGATGTCGACCAGTTCGTCATGCGGAAAGCTGGCGTCGTAGTCGAGCCGGAAGCCGGCGCCGGCGAGCTGCTCGAGCACCGGTTTCCAGTCTTCGGGCGACAGCGGCGGCTTGCGTTCGTGCGGCTGCAGGACGAAGTCATTTTCATCCAGCGGTTGCCGGCGCAGGCCCTGCTCGTGGGCATACAGGCTGGCCTCGACCATGCCGAGGTTTTCCAGCTGTTGCTCGGCGCGGTTCTCGGCGTCCAGGTCGCGCACGATCTCCAGCACCTGGCCGCCGCGCATGGTGCGGGTGGTTGAGGTGTAGGCATCGGGATCGGGATCGGGTGCCAGCAGATGACCGCCGTAGTCGTAGGCCAGTCGTGCGCAGCCCAGCGCGGTGGTTATGCGCGGGCCGCTCCATGTGTGCTGGATCGAAAGCTCGATCACGCGCAGTTGCAGCAGCGGCTGCGGCGTCGCCTGCACGACCTGCACCGGTGCGCGCTCGTCGGGCAGCGGGATTGACAAGGCGCTTTTGTGCTGGCGCAGTTGCTGGCGCAGCGCGTCGACCTGCTCGGGCAATACCGGTGGCGCGTGCGCGATGCTGTCGAGCAATTGCGTGGTGCCCTCGACCCGGCCCCAGGTTTGCGACTGGGACAGCACGTACCAGAGACCGGTGCCGCGCAGCAGCAAGGGTGCTTCGCCTTCGTCGACGCTGGCCACCAGTTGCTGGCTGCCGTCGGAGCGACCGAGCCAGCGTATCCGCAGCGGCAGGTTCGGTCCGCGTGACAGCGGTGCCGAACCTTTCTCGAAATAGACCGGGTAGTGGGCGAGCACGGTTTCCAGCGCCTGCTCCTGATGTGCGGCGTGGATGGCCGCCCAATACTGGTTGCCGATGCGGGTGTGTTGCTGATGCAGCAGCACGGCCAGCGCGCCGGCCACCCCGTTGGGCCAGCCTCCGTCCGGTGCCGGCAATGGGCCGGCGCGCTCGTGCAATTGCAGCGGCTGCGGATCGACCAGCGCGGCGCGGCGGGTCTTGCCGGGGCGCATCCATACCGGGTTGATCAGCAGCTGGCCGCTGGTGTCACCACGCAGCAATACCCCGAATTCGCGTTGCGGGTTGACGGCGGCGGCCTGGCCGGGTGGCGAGTCGAGTCGTTGCAGCCATTGCGACCAGGCTTGCATGTTGGTGTTGGCGGCATGGAGCTCGTGCATCCAGGCCGGTGGCGGGCGCGACGTCTTCGTGGGACGGCGGCTTGCCGATGGTTGGCCTGCGCTCGCGCTGAATGGCCATGCCGACGGTGGCAGGTTCGCCGTCAGCAGCAGTATCGCGGCGGCATGCTTGCAGTCCGCACCCACCGGACAGCTGCAACGAGTGTCCAGGGTCAGCCAGGCGTCGTGGGCCTGCACGTCGATGCGGCAGTGGTAGGGCTGGCGTGCACTGCCGCGGATGTCACCCTCGAGGGTGCAATGGTTGGCGTGGTTGCCGGGTGTGAACTGCAGCGCGACCACCCGTTGCCGCCGCGCGTAGTCAGCGGCACGCTGTAGGGTGCGCTCGTCGAAGTTCGAGGCCCATTCGGCGTGTTGCAACAATTGGTGCAGGCGGTCCGGGATCATGGAAAGCGGGCGACGAGAGAGGCAACTGCGTATTCTCGCATGCCTTTGCCGGATGGCCTTGTCTGCCGGTTTCGCAATGGTGGGTTGGTTCGGACAAGGGGTGCCCGACGAAATATACTGGGCGGGATGTGTCAGCGGCCTTGCCTCGGGGGTGGGACCGCGATCGAGAAGTCGCCGCGATGGGAATCGTCGAACGCCTGCTCGTCATCCCTGCGCAGGCACGGGTCCAGTGCCGCTTGAAGTCGCTGGCTTCCTGCTTGCACGGAAATGACGGCAACGAGCGAATGGCCGGTTCCCGGCGGCAGCACCTTCATTCCAGCAACGTTGTCGCCAAAGAGGCTCGCACCGACCATGTCCAACACGCCAAAGATCATCTACACGTTGACGGATGAAGCCCCGTTCCTGGCCACGCAGTCGCTGCTGCCGATCGTCGCTGCGTTCACCGGCACGGCGGGCATCCGGGTGGAGACGCGCGACATTTCGCTGGCCGCACGCATCATCGCGTTGTTCCCGGAAGCGCTGAAGGCAGAGCAGCGCATCGCCGACGATCTCGCCGAACTCGGTCAGCTCGCCACCACGCCGGAGGCGAACATCATCAAGTTGCCGAACATCAGCGCCTCGATGCCGCAGCTGAAGGCGGCGATCAAGGAGCTGCAAGGCCAGGGCTACGCGCTGCCGGATTACCCGGACGAGCCGAAGGACGCGCACGAGAAGGACGTCAAGGCGCGCTACGACAAGGTCAAGGGCAGCGCGGTGAACCCGGTGCTGCGCGAGGGCAATTCCGACCGCCGCGCGCCGGCCTCGGTGAAGAACTACGCGCGCAAGCACCCGCACAAGATGGGTGCGTGGAGCAGGGATTCGCAGACCCACGTGGCGCACATGGACGGCGGCGACTTCTACGGCAGCGAGCAGTCCGCGCTGGTCGAGCAGGCCGGCAACGTCAGCATCGAGTGGTTCGGCAAGGACGGCAGCCACAGCGTACTGAAGGCGAAAACCGCACTGCTCGCCGGCGAGATCATCGACGCCGCGGTGATGAGCCGGCGCGCGCTGGCCGGCTTCATCGACGCGCAGATCGCGGACGCGAAGCGGCAGGGCGTGCTGTTCTCGCTGCACCTGAAGGCCACCATGATGAAGGTGTCCGACCCGATCATGTTCGGCGTGGCGGTGGGCGAGTTCTACAAGGACGTGCTGGCGAAGCACGCCGCGGCGCTGAAGCAGGTCGGCTTCAATCCGAACAACGGCATCGGCGACCTGTACGCGCGCCTCGGTTTGCTGCCGGAAGCACAGCAGGCGGCGATCAAGGCCGACATGGACGCCGAGTACGCGCAGCGCCCGGGCGTGGCGATGGTCAACTCGGACAAGGGCATCACCAACCTGCACGTGCCCAGCGACGTGATCGTCGATGCGTCGATGCCGGCGATGATCCGCGACTCCGGCAAGATGTGGAACGCGCAAGGCCAGCTGCAGGACGTCAAGGCGGTGATCCCCGACCGCTGCTACGCCGACGTCTACCAGGCGGTGATCGAGGACTGCAAGGCGCACGGCGCGTTCGACCCGGCCACCATGGGCAGCGTGCCGAACGTGGGCCTGATGGCGCAGGCGGCCGAGGAATACGGCTCGCACGACAAGACCTTCCAGGTCGCCGGCGACGGCGTGGTCAAGGTGCTCGACGAGGCCGGCAAGGTGCTGCTGCAGCACGACGTGGAAGCTGGCGACATCTGGCGCATGTGCCAGACCAAGGACGCGCCGGTGCAGGACTGGGTGAAGCTGGCGGTGGGCCGCGCGCGGCATACGCCGGCGGTGTTCTGGCTGGACCCGCAGCGCGCGCACGACCGCCAGGTGATCGCCAAGGTCGAGCGCTGCCTGAAGGACTACGACACCAGCGGCCTCGACATCCGCATCATGGATCCGGTGGCGGCGACGAAATTCTCGCTGGAGCGCATCCGCCAGGGCCTGGATACCATCTCGGTCACCGGCAACGTGCTGCGCGACTACCTCACCGACCTGTTCCCGATCATGGAGCTGGGCACCAGCGCGAAGATGCTGTCGATCGTGCCGCTGATGGCCGGCGGCGGCCTGTTCGAGACCGGCGCCGGCGGCTCCGCGCCGAAGCACGTGCAGCAGTTCCTGGAAGAGAACTACCTGCGCTGGGATTCGCTGGGCGAGTTCCTCGCGCTGGCCGCCTCGCTGGAGTTCATGGGCAGCCGCCACGGCAATGCCGAGGTGGACGTGCTGGCGAAGACGCTGGACCAGGCCAACGGCAAGTTCCTCGACACCGACAAGTCGCCCTCGCGCAAGGTCGGCGGCATCGATAACCGCGGCAGCCACTTCTACCTGGCGCTGTACTGGGCGCAGGCGCTGGCCGCGCAGGACGTGAACGCCGCGCTGAAGGCGAAGTTCGCTCCGCTGGCGAAGGCGCTGACCGGGAGCGAGGCGGCCATCGTCGACGAACTGATGCGCGTGCAGGGCAAGCCGGTCGACATCGGCGGCTACTACCACCCGGACATGGCACGGGTGAGCGCGGCGATGCGTCCCAGCGCGACGTTCAACGCCGCGCTGGCCCTGCTGGGGGCATGACGCGCTGAGGCAATGGCCGCACACGAGACGGGGCGTCGCAAGGCGCCCCGTCTCGTATGCGATGCCGATGTGCATGTCGCCGGCCATCTGCGGCTCAGGATCGGCCTGCCACAATGCCCGGCGTTTGGCATGGAGCGATCCGATGCGTCTGTTGCACGTGGCTTTCCTGTTCGCGCTGGGCGGCATGCCGCCGGCGTTTGCGCAATCGGCCGCCGCGCCGCCTCCCGAGGTGGCCAACCTGCCCGTGGTGGTGGTGAGCGGCGTGCAGCCCGGGCCCGGCCTGTGGAAGGTATCGAAGGACGGGCACGTGATGTGGGTGCTCGGCACGCTGTCGCCGCTGCCGCGCGCCATGCAGTGGCAATCGCGCGAGGTGGAGCAGGTGCTCGGCGCCTCGCAGCAGGTGCTGCGGGAGCCCTCGGTGCAGCTGAAGGCCGACGTCGGCTTCCTCGGCAAGCTGTTCCTGCTGCCTTCGGCCTACAGTGCGCGCAAGAACGATGACGGCGCGACCCTGCAGCAGGTGCTGCCGCCGCCGGTGTATGCGCGCTGGCAGGTGCTGAAGCTGAAGTACCTGGGCGACGACCGCGGCGTCGAGCGATGGCGGCCACTGTTCGCCGCGCAGGAGCTGTACAAGAAGGCGCTGAAGGCGAACGGGCTGAGCCGCTCCGGCGGGGTCGAGGCGAGCGTGGACGAGCTGGCCAAACGCAGCGGCGTGCCGGAACTGCCGACCGACTACCACGTGCTGATCGAGCACCCGCGCGCGGCGATCAAGGCGTTCAAGCAGGCCGCGCCGCGCGACACCACCTGCTTCATCCGCACCCTGGACAGCGTCGAGCACGACATGCCGGCGATGACCGCGCGCGCCAACGCCTGGGCCACCGGCGACCTGCAGGCGCTGCGCGAGTTGCCCGACAGCGATCGCCACGATGCCTGCGTGGCGGCGGTCGCCGGCGCCGGCTTCGCGCAGACGCTCGGCCTCGACGACGTGCCGGCGAAGCAGCGCGCGACATGGCTGGCCGCCGCGCGCAAGGCGCTGGCCGGCAACGCGCAGACCTTCGCCTTGTTGCCGATGGACGAGCTGCTGAAGCCGGATGGCTACCTGGCCGCGCTGCAGGCCGAGGGCTACCAGGTCGACGCGCCGGAGTGAGCCACGCCGGAAGCCGTGTAGGAGCGCACCCTGTGCGCGATGCTCTTCGTCCCGATCGACATCAGAGCATCGCGCACAGGGTGCGCTCCTACACGTGGTCAGGCGCTGGCCAGGTCCAGTTGCGCGATCTCGTTGTCGCTCAACTGCAATGAAGTGGCGCCGAGCAGTTCGTGCAGCTGCTCCACGCTGGTGGCGCTGACGATCGGCGCGGTGAGGCCGGGGCGGGCGATCAGCCACGCCAGCGCGACCTGCGCCGGGGTGGCGCGATGCGCGGCAGCCACCGCGTCGAGCGCGTCGAGCACCTGCAGGCCGTGCGGGTTGAGGTACTTCTTCACTGCGCCGCCGCGCGCGCGGCTCTTGGCCAGGTCGGCCGCGCTGCGGTACTTGCCGCTGAGGAAGCCGCTGGCCAGCGCGTAGTAGCTGATCACGCCGACGTGCTCGCGGCGGATCAGCGGCTCCAGCTCCTGCTCGTAGCCGGCGCGGCTGACCAGGTTGTATTCCGGCTGCAGGCTCTCGTAGCGCGGCAGGCCGTGCCGCTTCGATACCGCGAGCGCGTCGGCGAAGCGTGCGGCGCTGAAGTTGGAGGCGCCGATCGCGCGCACCTTGCCGGCCTCGATCAACCGGGCGAACTCGCCCAGGGTGTCCTCCATCGACACGCTGGCGTCGTCGTCGTGTGCCTGGTACAGGTCGATGCAGTCGACCTGCAGACGCTTCAGCGAGCCGTCCACCGCCTGGCGGATGTTCACCGGCGACAGGCCGGGGTGTTCGGCCCACTTGGCGACCTTGGTCGAGATCACCACCCGGTCGCGCTTGCCGCTCTTCTTCAGCCACTTGCCGATGATGGTTTCCGACTCGCCGCCGCGGTTGCCGGGCACCCACGCCGAATAGACGTCCGCGGTGTCGATGAGGTTGCCGCTGGCGTCGACGAAGGCGTCGAGCAGCTCGAACGAGCGCTTCTCGTCGGCGCTCCAGCCGAACACGTTGCCGCCGAAGGCGAGCGGAGCGACGGAAAGCGGCGAGTGGCCGAGCGGGCGCTGCTGCATGGAAAACCTCGAACGGGGTTGGGGATACCCCGTCCGAGGTGGTTGCGGCCGGCGCCGGAATCAAGCGCCGGCGGTCGCGCCAGGGTCAGCGTGGCTGGACCAGCCGCGGCCAGGCTGCCGCGCAGCACGTCGCCACGATCGCCTTGACCTTTTTGGCGGGAGGCTCGGGTCGATCCTTGTCGCTGCTCGCATCGGGCAGCCAGTCCGGGTCGACATGGGTGATGTGGCCGTGCAGGAACAGCAGGTCTTTCCAGAGCGAGTTCATGGGGGGAAGCCTCCTGAAGTGGAGCCTTGGACTTGGGGAGTGCTCAAGGTACACACGCGGAAGGCCGCCAAAAAGCGATATATTCGCAAGCCAGACTTGAGGGATATTCAAGATGGGAAAGTTGCCGCTGGGCCTGTTGCAGCAGTTCGTGCTGGTCGCCCGGCAAGGCAACCTGTCGCACGCCGCGGCGCAGGCCAACCTTACCGTCAGCGCCTTGAGCCACCAGATGCGCCAGCTGGAGGAGCGCCTGGAGCGGCGCCTGTTCGAGCGCGGTCCGCGCGGCGTGAAGCTGACCGTCGACGGCCGCCATCTGCTCGAGGCGGTGGGCGAGCATTTCGACGGTATCGAGCACGCGCTGGCGCGCTATCACACCCGCCACCACGATGGGCTGACGCTCAGCGCCAGCCCCGGCATCATGTCGAGCTGGCTGGTGCCGCGGCTGCCGCGGCTGGTCGCGGCCCATCCGGACCTGGAGCTCAGCCTGCAGTCCAGTTCGACCCTGGTGGATTTCGCGCTCGAACCGGTGGACGTGGGCCTGCGTTACGGCCGCGGCGAATGGGCGGGCCTGCATAGCGAGCGGCTGTTTGGCGAGTGGATAGCGCCGGTCGCCGCGCCCGCGCTGGTGGCGCGGATGGGCGATGCCGACCCGCGCGATTTGTCGCGCTGGCCGCTGCTCGGCGAGCCGACCCCCTCCACGCGCTGGCACGACTGGTTCACCCGCTATGGCGGCACCCGGCCGACGCGCTACGTGGCGCAGTTCGACAGCCTCGATGCGCTGCGCCACGCCGCGCTGGAGGGCCTCGGCGTGGCGCTGGGGCGCATGGTGACCTCGAAATCGCTGATCGATGCCGGCCGGCTGCAGGTGCTGGGCGACGAGTACATGCCGGTAGCGGAGGCGTACTGGCTGGTGTATCCGCCGCGCTCGCTGGAGCACCGCGGCATGCAGGCGTTCCGCGAGTGGCTGCTGGCCGAGGCGGACGATTACTGCCGGCAGATGCCGGCGCTGGGCTCGGGCATGACGATCGACTGATCCGGCCGCGCCGGCTGGCGCCTGGCGAGGGGGCAGTTACCATAAGCGGTTACATGCCGCCGCATCACCCCGAGGAGTCCGCATCATGAAATCACGCGCCGCCGTCGCCTGGGCCGCAGGCCAGCCGCTCAGCATCGAACAGGTCGACGTGGCCGGGCCGAAGGCCGGCGAAGTGCTGGTGCGCATCGTCGCCACCGGCGTCTGCCACACCGACGCGTTCACCCTGTCCGGCGCCGACCCGGAAGGACAGTTCCCGGTGATCCTCGGCCACGAGGGCGGCGGCATCGTGGAGGAAGTGGGCGAAGGCGTCACCTCGCTGAAGGTGGGCGACCACGTGATCCCGCTGTACACGCCCGAATGCGGCGAGTGCAAGTTCTGCCGCTCCGGCAAGACCAACCTGTGCCAGAAGATCCGCGCCACCCAGGGCCAGGGCCTGATGCCGGACGGCACCTCGCGCTTCTCGCTCAACGGCAAGCCGCTGCTGCACTACATGGGCACCAGCACGTTCAGCGAATACACCGTGCTGCCGGAGATCTCGCTGGCGAAGATCAACCCCGCCGCGCCGCTGGACAAGGTGTGCCTGCTCGGCTGCGGCATCACCACCGGCATCGGCGCGGTGCTGAACACGGCCAAGGTCGAGCCGGGCGCATCGGTGGCGGTATTCGGCATGGGCGGCATCGGCTTGTCGGTGGTGCAGGGCGCGGTGATGGCGAAGGCCGGGCGCATCGTGGTGGTCGACAGCAACCCGGCGAAGTTCGAGATGGCGAAGCTGCTCGGCGCGACGGACTTCATCAACCCGAAGGACTATCCGGACACGCCGATCCAGCAGGTCATCGTCGAACTCACCGACGGCGGCGTGGACTATTCGTTCGAGTGCATCGGCAACGTGCAGGTGATGCGCTCGGCGCTGGAGTGCTGCCACAAGGGCTGGGGCGAGTCGATCATCATCGGCGTGGCCGGCGCGGGGCAGGAGATCAGCACGCGGCCGTTCCAGCTGGTCACCGGCCGGGTCTGGCGCGGCTCGGCGTTCGGCGGGGTGAAGGGTCGCTCGCAGCTGCCCGGCTACGTCGAGCGCTACCTGGCCGGCGAGATCAGGATCGACGAGATGATCACCGAGGTGCTGCCGCTGGAGCGCATCAACGAGGCGTTCGAGCTGATGCACCAGGGCAAGGTGATCCGCTCGGTGATCCGCTACTGAAGACGCGATGCCGAAACGGCTGGCGCAGGGCGGGCACGGCCCGCCGCTCCTGCCGGGAATCGGCGGGCGGTGCCCGCCCTGCAAGAGCGGTGTCCCGCGGTGCGGATGAGGCTCTAGAATAGGCACGCGCCGCCGGCCCCATTCTGCTGGCGGCGTTCATTCCTTCTTTCCATGCCAGCACATCCATAAGGTTGTCCGATGAACCGCACCGCCATCCTCGTCGACGGCGCCTTCTTCCTTGCCCGCTACCGCAAGGTGTACGGGGAGCGCGATGCCGGCGATGCGCGCGCGGTGGCGAAGACTCTGTTCGGCATGGCGCTGGAACACCTGAAGGCGGTGGACCGCCCGCGTGACCAGCTCTACCGCATCTACTTCTACGATTGCCCGCCGCTGGAAAAGAGCTTCGTCAAGCCGATCAGCGGCGACAGCATCGACTTCGGCCGCACCGGCGCCGCCGCGTTCCGCCGCGAGCTGCACGACCAGCTGCGCCGGCAGCGCAAGATGGCGCTGCGGCTGGGCCGGCTGGCCGAGCGCGGCGAGTGGCAGCTGAAGCGCGGCACCTACCAGCAGCTGCGCGAGGGCAGCCTGCACTGGGACGCGCTGGGCGACGAGCACTTCGAGCCGGACATGCGGCAGACCCAGGTCGACATGAAGATCGGCATCGACATCGCCGCGCTGACCTACAAGAAGCTGGTCGACCAGATCATCCTGGTCGCCGGCGATGCGGATTTCATCCCGGCCGCGAAGCTGGCCCGCTACGAGGGCATCGACTTCATCCTCGACCCGATGTGGCAGGGCATCGCGCCGGACCTGCACGAACACATCGACGGCCTGCAGTCGGTCTGCCCGCGGCCGTTCTGAATCGTCTACCGGGCCTGCACAAGGGTTGCGCGATAGTGCGGCGGGTCCGGGCGGCCACCATGCCAAGGAGTCATTCATGAATCACGGGACACAAGCGGCCAGGACGGGGTTGGCAAACCTCGTGGCGGCCATGTTGCTGGCGGCCTGCCTGGCGGGGCCGGCGGCCGCTGCCCAGGCGGTACCCGTCGCCTCGGCCCAGCCGGACCAGCCGACCGACGTGCTGGTGCCGCCGACCAGCGCCCGCGACTTCACCGCCTCGCAGCTGGACGGCGTGCTGGCCGGCAGCTGGCGCTCGGCGGCGAACCGCGCCCGCGACGTCTACCGCCACCCCAAGGCCACCTTGCAGTTCTTCGGCGTGCGGCCGGACTTCACGGTGATCGAGATCACCCCCGGCGGCGGCTGGTACGCCGAGATCCTGGCGCCGCTGCTGCGTGACAACGGCCGCTACGTCGCGGCGGAGAAGGCGCCCGCCGCCGACGCCGAGGCGCGCAGCGACGACAGCGCGCTGCGCCGCAAATTCGCCGCCGACCCGGCGCACTACGGCAAGGCGGCGATCGTCACGTTCGACCCGAAGGCGCCGGTGCTCGGGCCGCCCGGCTCGGCCGACCTGGTGCTGACCTTCCGCAACGTGCACAACTGGGCGGTGGCGGGGACCGCGCCGGCGATGTTCAAGGCGTTCTTCGCGGTGCTGAAACCCGGCGGCGTGCTGGGCGTGGTCGACCATCGCGCCGACGACGGCGCCACGCTGGAGGCGGTGAAGTCGAGCGGCTACCTGCCCACTCACTACGTGGTGAAGCTGGCCGGCGAGGCCGGCTTCGTGCTGGACGAGAGCAGCGACATCAACGCCAACCCGAAGGACACCAAGGACTATCCGAAGGGTGTATGGACGCTGCCGCCCACGCTCACCCTGGGCGAGCAGGACAAGGCGAAGTACCAGGCGATCGGCGAGTCCGACCGGATGACCCTGCGCTTCGTGAAGCCCGCGGCGCCGGCGCCGGCCTCCACGCCCTGAGCCGAAGCGGCGTCATGCTGATCGCGCTGAACAAGCCGTACGGCGTGCTGTGCCAGTTCACCGACGATCGCGGCCGCCCCACGCTGGCCGGCTACGTGCGGCAGAAGGGCGTGTATGCGGCGGGCCGGCTGGACCACGACAGCGAGGGCCTGCTGCTGCTCACCGACGACGGCGCGCTTGCGCACCGGCTCACCGACCCGCGCCACAAGCAGGCCAAGACCTACCTGGCGCAGGTCGAGGGCACGATCGACGACGCGGCGATCGCCGCGCTGCGCCGAGGCGTGGTGCTGAACGACGGCCCGACCCTGCCGGCCGAGGCCGCCTTCGCCGCCGAGCCGGACTGGCTGTGGCCGCGCGATCCGCCGGTGCGCTTCCGCAAGGCCATTCCCACCAGCTGGCTCACGCTCACCCTGCGCGAGGGCCGCAACCGCCAGGTGCGCCGGATGACCGCCGCGGTGGGCTTCCCCACCCTGCGGCTGATCCGCGTGCGTATCGGCGAGCATGCGCTGGACGGCCTCGCGTCCGGCGAGACGCGGGTGGTGGGTTGAGGCGCGATAATCGCGAAACCCGTTCCCACGGAGTTCCTACATGGAGTTCAAGGACCACTTCTCCGGCCACGCTGCGCTTTACCGCGACGCCCGCCCGCTGCCGCCCGCCGACTGGTTCGACTGGCTGGCGGCGCAGGCGCCCGACCTCGCGCTGGCCTGGGACGCCGGCTGCGGCAACGGCCAGGCCAGCCTGGGGTTGGCCGCGCACTTCGAGCGCGTGGTCGCCACCGATCCCAGCGCCACGCAGATCGCGCAGGCCGCGCCGCATCCGCGCATCGACTACCGTACCGAGCCGGCCGAACGCAGCAGCCTCGCCGCGGGCAGCGTGAGCCTGGTCGGCGTGTCGCAGGCGCTGCACTGGTTCGACCTCGACGCGTTCCACGCCGAGGTGCGCCGCGTGGCGAAACCCGGCGCGCTGCTGGCGATCAGCGCCTACGGCAACTGCAGCGTGAGCCGCGCGGTCGATGCGGTGGAGCGCCAGCTCCACCACGACACGCTGGGCCCGGACTGGCCGCCCGAGCGCATGCTGGTGGAAACCGGCTACCGCGACCTGCCGTTCCCGTTCGCGCTGGTGGAGGCGCCCAGCTTCATGATGCGCGCGGACTGGAACCTCGCGCAGTTCCTCGCCTACCTGCATTCGTGGTCGGCCGCGCAGCGGCACCAGAAGCGCACCGGCCGCGACGCGGTGCAGGCGGCCGCGCCCGCGCTGGCCGCGGCCTGGGGCGATCCCGAACGGGTGCGCGCGGTGCGCTGGCCGTTCTTCGCTCGGGCGGGACGGGTAGAGTAGCGCTCAGGCCGCTCCGGCCAGGCCGAAGAACGCCAGCGCCGTCGCGGTGCTGTTTGCCGCGGTGACTTCCGCGCTTTCGCCGCGGTCGCGGGCGACTTCCTCGCAGATGTGCTTCAGGTACATCGGCTCGTTGCGCCGGTGGCTGGGCGGCGGGCGCACCGTGCGCGGCAGCAGGTACGGCGCGTCGGTCTCGAGCATCAGCCGGTTCGCCGGGATCGTGCGCACCAGTTCGCGCAGGTGGGTGCCGCGGCGCTCGTCGCAGATCCAGCCGGTGATGCCGATGTGGCAGTCCAGCGCGAGGTAGTCGGCAAGCGCCTCGCCGGTGTCGGTGAAGCAGTGCACCACCGCGGCGGGCACCCGGTCGCGCCAGCGCCGGAGCAGGGCGACGAAATCGCCGTGCGCGTCGCGCTGGTGCAGGAACAGCGGCTTGCCCACGTCCGCGGCGATCGCCAGCTGGCGTTCGAACACCGCCAGCTGCACCTCGCGCGGCGAGTAGTTGCGGTGGTAGTCCAGCCCGGTCTCGCCGACCGCGCGCACCTGCGGCTGCGCCGCCAGTTCGCGCAACGCCGCCTCGGTGGCGTCGTCGTAGTCGACCGCGTGGTGCGGGTGCACGCCGGCGGTGGCGTACAGCGTGCCGGGATGCGCCTGGGCCAGCGCCAGCGCATGTTCGCTGCCGTCGCGCGAGGCGCCGGTGACGACCATCCGGCCCACGCCGTGCGCCTGCGCGCGCTGCAGCACGGCGTCGAGGTCGTGGCGGAACGACTCGTGGGTGAGGTTGGCGCCGATATCGAGCAGCTGCATGGTCTGGCCGGTCATCGAAAGCGGCATTGTCCCAGACCCCGGCGGTGGCGCAAACGCACGGCCGGCCGCGGGCGCGGCGCGAGCCTGCGACCCGGGTCACGCCGGCGGCGGCACAGGAAATTTTCCTAGGCCGCGAAGGTCCAACGCTGCGGGCGCAGGCCTCACAATGGACGTTTGTGCCGCCGTGGCGGCCGGCGGCGGGCCGCGTTCACCCGCCGCCGGCCGGATGTGCTAACTATGGCGCTTGCCGTTTCGCCGCCGGGGAGCGCCGGCGGCTTTTCGCAGATATCGAGCGGGGTGGAGGATGTCGGCAGTGATCGAGCCGGCGGTCGGCGGGTCGGGTCGGGTCGTGGATGACCGCGAGGCGGAAGTCTGCGCGTGGCTGGTCGCGCGCGGCCGCCTGAAGGACGGCGACCTCGCCCGCGCGCGCCGCCTGCACGAGGAATCGGCGGAGGGCACACTGACCACGCTGATGGCGCGGCTGGGCCTGGTTTCCGAGCGCGACCTGGCCGAGGCCTGGGCCGAGCTGCTGCAGGTGCCGCTGCTGGCCGTGCGCGATGCGCCGGAACTGCCGCCGGCCGAGCTGGAGCTGTCGCTGCGCTTCCTGAAACAGCAGCACGTGGTGCCGGTGCAGGATGGCGAGCACGGGCTGGCGCTGATCGTGGCCGACCCGGCCGATCCGTATCCGCTGCAGGCGGTGGAGCTGGCCGCCGGGCGGCCGGTGGCGCTGCGCGTGGGCCTGCGCTCGGAGATCGACGGGCTGATCGAGCGCTATTACGGTTCCGGCCGCTCGGCGATGGGCACGATCGTGGAGAACCTCGACGGCAGCGCGGCGGAAGAGGACGACGTCGAGCACCTGCGCGACCTCGCCTCCGAGGCTCCCGTCATCCGGCTGGTCAACCTGATCCTGCAGCGCGCGGTCGAGCAGCGCGCGTCGGACGTGCACATCGAGCCGTTCGAGAACCGCCTGAAGGTGCGCTACCGCATCGACGGTGTATTGCATGAAGTCGAAGCGCCGCCGTCGTCGTCCACCGCCGCGGTGATCTCGCGCGTGAAGATCATGGCGCGGCTGAACATCGCCGAGCGCCGGCTGCCGCAGGACGGCCGCATCCAGCTGCGCGTGCAGGGCAAGGAGCTGGACCTGCGTGTATCCACCGTGCCGACCAGCTTCGGCGAGTCGGTGGTGATGCGCATCCTCGACCGCGAATCGGTGGTGTTCGACTTCGCCTCGCTGGGCTTCACCGACAGCTTCCAGTCGCGCTTCGTCGAGGTGCTCAACCGGCCGCACGGGATCCTGCTGGTGACCGGCCCCACCGGCTCGGGCAAGACCACCACGCTGTACACCGCGCTGTCGCGGATCAACACGCCCGACGTGAAGATCATCACCGTCGAGGACCCGGTCGAGTACCAGATCGAGGGCATCAACCAGATCCAGGTGAAGCCGCAGATCGGGCTGGATTTCGCCGGCGCGCTGCGCTCGATCGTGCGCCAGGACCCGGACGTGATCATGATCGGCGAGATGCGCGACCTGGAAACCTGCCGCATCGCGATCCAGTCCGCACTCACCGGCCACCTGGTGCTGTCCACCCTGCACACCAACTCCGCCGCCGGCGGCATCACCCGCCTGCTCGACATGGGCGTGGAGGATTACCTGCTCGGCTCCACTGTCAACGGCATCCTGGCGCAGCGGCTGGTGCGCCGGCTCGATCCGGCGACGGCGGTGCCGTATGAGCCCTCGCCCGAGGTGATCGCCCAGTTCGAGCTGGAGAAGTACGCGGACGGCAAGCCGATCCGGCTGTGGAAGCCCGGTTCCAGCACGGCGAATCCCAGCGGCTACCGCGGCCGCCAGGCGATTATGGAGTTCCTGGTGATGAGCGACCCGCTGCGCCGCCTGGTGATGCAGAAGGCCGACGCTGGCGAGATCGAGAAGCAGGCGCGCGCCGAGGGCATGCGCACCATGTACGAGGACGGCATCGCCAAGTCGCTCGCCGGCGTCACCACGCTGGAGGAGGTGCTGCGTGTCACGCAGGAGGGCTGAGGCGCTCCATCCCTTCTCCCTTTGGGAGAAGGTGCCCGAAGGGCGGATGAGGGTCCGGGCGGAGTGTGGCGTTGCGCCGTGCCGGAACCCTCACCCCTCTCACCCGCAAGGGGACTCCCTTTGGGTCGCCAGCGGGAGAGGGGTCGAAGTGCGCGGTTTGGTCGCATGAGCCAGTTCCAATACAAAGCCGTCAGCGAAGCCGGCGAAGTCCTGCAGGGCCAGATGGAAGCCGCCAGCGTCGAGGAAGTGATCGGCCGCCTGCAGGACCAGGGCCATACGCCGTTGGAAGCGTTGCCGGCCGACGGTGCGGGCGGTGGCGGCGGCTTCGCCGCGCTGTTCAAGCGCGGTCCGTTCAGCGGCGACCAGCTGGCCCAGTTCACCCATCAGCTGGCGACCCTGCTCGGCGCCGGCCAGCCGCTGGACCGCGCGCTGGGCATCCTGCTCGACTTGCCCGAGGGCGAGCACGCGAAGAAGCTCGTCGAGCGCGTGCGCGACCGCGTGCGCGGCGGCAACAGCCTGTCCTCGGCGCTGGACGAGGAGCATGGCGTGTTCCCCAAGCTGTACGTCAGCCTGGTGCGCGCCGGCGAGGCGGGCGGTTCGCTGGAAGAGACGCTGCGCCGGCTGGCCGATTACCTGGAGCGCGCGCAGCAGCTGCGCGGCAGCATCGTCAATGCGCTGATCTATCCGGCCTTCCTGCTGGCCGGCGTGCTCGGCTCGCTGGTGCTGCTGCTGGCCTACGTGGTGCCGCAGTTCGTGCCGATCTTCGAGGACATGCAGGTGCCGATCCCGTGGATCACCGCCGCGGTGCTGGCGCTGGGCAACGCGCTGCAAGCGTGGTGGTGGCTGATCCTGCTGCTGCTCGGCGGCGGCCTGTTCGCCTGGCGCGCGCGGTTGCGCGATCCGGCGATGCGGCTGGCCTGGCATGCCCGGCTGCTGCGGCTGCGCCTGGTCGGCCCGCTGCTGCTGAAGGTGGAAACCGCGCGGATCGCGCGCACGCTGGGTACCTTGCTGAAGAACGGCGTACCGTTGCTGAGCGCGTTGACCATCGCGCGCCAGGTCACCGGCAACCGCGCGCTGGACGCGGCGCTGGAGGCGGCGCACGAACAGGTCAAGGGCGGCGCCGGGCTGAGCCTGGCGCTGGGCCAGTCGAAGCTGTTCCCGCGGCTGGCGATGCAGATGGTGCAGGTCGGCGAGGAAGCCGGCCAGCTCGACACCATGCTGCTGAAAGTCGCCGACACCTTCGAACTCGAGTCCAGGCGCGCGATCGACCGCCTGCTGGCGGCGCTGGTGCCGGCGCTGACCATCGTGATGACCGTGCTGGTGGCGATCATCATGGCCGCGATCCTGCTGCCGCTGCTCAGCCTCACCAGCAATATCCAATAGACATTCCATTCGCACATTCGAGGTGATCCCCATGCGGCAAAGGCAACCACGACGTATCGGCTCGAACGCCGGTTTCACCCTGCTCGAAATGCTCGCGGTGATCGTGCTGATCGGCATCATCGGCGCGGTGGTGGTGACCCAGGTCGGCAAGAACGTCGACAAGGGCAAGTACGGCGCGGGCAAGGCGCAGCTGATGACGCTGAACCAGAAGATCGAGAACTACGCGCTGGACAACGGCGCGCCGCCGCCACAGCTGGAAGGGCTGGTGACGAAGCCGGCGAACGCGCCGAACTGGCAGGGCCCGTACGCGAAGGAGTCCGACCTGAAGGATCCCTGGGGCCACGCCTTCGGCTACCAGTACCCGGGCGAGCACGGCAGCTTCGACCTGATCTTCTACGGCCAGGACGGCAAGCCCGGCGGCGATGGCTACAGCAAGGACGTGGGCAACTGGCAATGAAGCCGGGATTCGGTGAGCGACGGGATTCGGATCCGGCAAGAACGGGCGCCCCCGCACTTGCCTGGTGCGCTCTACTGAATCCCCAATCCCCAATCCCGAATCCCGGCCGGCGGCGCGCCGCCGGCTTCACCCTGCTGGAAATGCTCGCAGTGATCCTGTTGATCGGGATTGCCGCGGCGGCGGTGTCGATCGCGGTGACCCAGGGCCTGGCCAGCGCGCGCGCACGCGCGGCCGGCAGCGAGCTGGCCGGCGCGCTGCGGGCGACCCGCGTGCAGGCGATCGTGCGCGGCGAGGAGCAGCATTTCGACGTGGACACCCGCGCGAACAGCTACGACGACGCGAAGCGGCATGGCGTGCGTCTGCCGAAGGGCCTGCGCGTGAGCATCACCAGCGCGAAGCAGGACCAGCCGAACGACCACACCGGCCGCATCCGCTTCTTCCCCGACGGCAGCTCCACCGGCGGGCGCATCACCCTGCGCAGCGGCCGGCGCGAATGGCACGTCAACGTGGCGTGGCTGACCGGCGAGGTGCGCGTGGTCGATGCGGTGGCGCAGCGATGAGAGCCGGGATGACCAGACATTCGTCTGTTGAAAGCGGGGATTCGGGATTCGGGATTCGCAAAAGCGGGCGGCCGGTGCTGGCGCGCCTTGCCGAATCCCGAATCCCGAATCCCCAATCCCGCCAGCAGGGCTTTTCCCTGCTGGAGGTAATCGCCGCGATCATGCTGCTGGCGATCGCGTTCACCGCGCTGATGAAGGTGGCCGGCGCATCCATCGCGCTGGGCCGCAACGCGGCCGCATACAGCGAAGTGGCGATGCATGCACGCAGCCTGCTCGACAGCGCGTTCGTGGGCGAGGCGGTGAAGCCGGGCCAGCATGCCGGCCGCTTCGACCGGCAGTACCGCTGGCAGCTCGACGTGACGCCGTGGAACGCGGCCGGCCCGGCCGCGCCCGGTGCGTCGCTGCAGCTCTACCAGCTCGACCTGGCCGTGTCGTGGGGGCCGCCGGCGCATCCGCGCACGGCGCACTTCCGCACGCTGCGGCTGGGCACGCCGATGCCCGCCGGCAACGCCCAGGCCGTCCGATGAAGCGCGCGGCCGGCTTCACCCTGCTGGAAGTGCTCGCCGCGCTGGTGCTGCTGGCGCTGCTGCTGGTCGGCGTGTATTCGGGCCTGCGCACCGCCACCCGCAGCGTGCGCTCGGGCACGGCGGCGATCGAACGGGTCGACCAGGTGCGTTCGGCGCAGCAATTCCTGCGCCGCGAACTGGCGCAAAGCATGGTCCAGCCGATCGGCCGCACCGACCATGGCGAGCCGATCTATTTCGAGGGCAGCGCGCGCGAGATGCGTTACGTGGCCCCGCTGCCCGGCTACCTCGGCAAGCTCGGCCCGCAGCTGCAGCGGCTGCAACTGGTCGACGACGGCCACGACGGGCTGCGGCTGGAGCTGAGCCTGGCCCTGCTGCCGCCGGACGGCCAGCCGCCGCAGCCGCTGGGCGAGCCGCAGGTGCTGCTCGATCGCATCGCCAAGGGCGGTTTCAGCTACCGCGGGGTCGACGAGCAGGGCGACCCTGCCCCATGGTCCACGACATGGCCCGATGGCCGCCGGATGCCGCAGCTGGTGCGCATCGAGCTGCAGGCGCAGGGCGGCATGGCGTGGCCGCAGCTGGACGTGCCGTTGCGGGCGAATCCGCTCCTGGTCAACCTGCCCGGCATGAGGGGACGATGAGCCGCCGGCCGTTGCCGCGGCGTTCCGGCCAGCGCGGGGTCGCCCTGCTGCTGGTGCTGTGGGCGTGCACGCTGCTGGCGATCCTGCTCGGCGGCTACGCCGCGCTGGTGCGCACCGAAGGCCTGCAGGCCCGCTACGCGTTCGCCCAGGCCCAGGCGCATTACGCCGCCGAGGCCGGCCTGATGCGTGCGCTGTACGCCTTGCGGGATCCGCAGCCGACGCAGCACTGGATCGGCGATGGCCGGCCCTACACCTTCCACTACGACCAGGCCACCGTGGTGGTGCGCGCGATCGACGAAGGCGGCAAGGTCGATCTCAACGCCGCCTCGCCGGAGGTGCTGCGCGGCCTGTTCCAGGCGGCCGGGCTGGCGCCGGCCGAGGCGCAGGCGCAGGCCGGCCGCGTGGTGGACTGGCGCAGCCCGCCCCTCCTCGAAGGCGCGGCCGCCAGCCAGCGCGCCGCCTACCTGGCGGCCGGGCGCGGCTACGGCCCGCGCGGCGGCCCGTTCGCCAGCGTCGAGGAACTGCAGATGGTGCTGGGCATGACCCCGGCGCTGTACCGGCAGGTGGCGCCGGCGGTAACGATATGGTCCGGCAACCCGAGCCCGGACCCGAACATTGCGCCGCCCCTGGCGCTGGCCGCGATCCCCGGAATGACGCCCGAACGGATGAACGAGATCCAGGCCGCACGGCGGAAGAATGCGGACGACCCGCGGCTGGTCCTCAACGGCGGAACCGCGCATAGTATTCGTTCGGAGGCCACGCTGGCCGACGGCACGCGTGCGGTCCTGCGCGCCACGATTCGCCTGCAGGAGGGGCAGGTGCAACCGTATGCCGTGATGCGCTGGCAGGAGGGGGAGGCGGAATGAGTACGGCAATGCAGTCGCTGCGGCCGTTGTTGGATCGTGCACGCCGCGGCTGGCGCGCTTCGCCGCTGCCCGCGTTCCTGGGCTGGTGGGGCGGCGAGCTGCGCGGCCTGCTGCCGCTGCGCTGGCGCGGCTGGTTCGGCAGCGGCGCGGACTGGCACCTGCTGCAGCACGCCGACACGGCATGGACCCTGCGCCGCAGCGGCCAGGGCGATGTGCTGGCGAGCTGGAACGACGACGGCGCCCCCGCGCCGGCCGCCGCGCTGGGCGCGGCGCTGCAGCGGGTGGACCGCGAGGATCTGCGCCTGGCGCTGCTGCTGCCGGCGGCGACGGTGTTGCGGCGCACGCTGGCGCTGCCGCTGGCCGCGCGTGACAACCTGCGCCAGGTCGCCGCTTTCGAGATGGACCGGCAGACCCCGTTCACCGTGGCGCAGGTGTATTACGCCGTGCGCGAAACGGCCGCGCCCGCCGCGCCCGCCGCGCCCGGCCGCCTCAACGCGGAACTGGTGGTGGTCACCCGCGGCACGCTGGATCCGCTGCTCGCGCGCCTGCAGGCGCAGGGCATCGCGGTCGACGCGGCGGACGTGGCGGTGGGCCACGGCCGCCTGGGCGTCAACCTGCTGCCGCCGGAACAGGTGCCGCATCGCGCGCGCCCGCGCCGCCGGCTGAACCTGATGCTGGCCGCCGCCTGCGTGCTGCTGCTGGCGCTGGTGCTGGGCGAGTGGCTGCACAACCGGCAACTGGCGCTGGCGCAGATGCAGGCCGAGGTCGAGGCGATGCGCGGCGAGGCGCAGCAGGTGGCGGCGCTGCGCCAGCAACTGCAGGACGACGCCGGTGCCGCCGGTTTCCTGGCCCGGCGCAAGCACGATACGGTGGCCATGCTCGGCCTGCTGCAGGACGTCACCGAGCGCCTGCCGGACAGCGCCTGGCTGGAGCGCTTCAACGTCGACAGCGCCGGCCAGATCGGCCTGCAGGGGCAGAGCCAGCAGGCGGTGAAGCTGCTCGACGCATTGAAGGATTCGAAGCTGGTCACCGGCGCCAGCTTCCAGGGCAGCATCCAGCCCGACCCGAGCAGCGGCAAGGAACGCTTCTACCTGACCGCGCGCGTGAACCAGCCGAAACCGGCGGCCCACGGGGACGCGCCATGAAGATCACCGCGATGAATCCGCGCGACAGCCGCATCGCGGCGGTGATCCTGCTGCTGCTGGCGCTGGGGCTGGCCTATCTGGCGCTGCTGCACTGGTGGTTCGTGGTGCCGTTGCAGCAGGTGCGCGACGAGATGGCCGACCTGCGCGACACGCACAGCCGCTACGCCGCCGCGATCGCCGAGAAGCCGGCGCTGCAGCGGCGCCTCGCCGCGCTCGGTTCCGGCCAGGCCGCCAGCAACGCGTTCCTCGCCGCCGACGATCCGAACGCCGCCGCGGCCGACCTGATGCAGCGCGTGATCGACGTGGTCGCCGCCCGCGCCGGCGGCGGCCATTGCGCGGTGACCCAGAAAATGCCGCTGCCGAACCCGCCGTCGACCACCGGCGAGCCGTACCGCAAGGCGGCGGTCAGCATCAGCCTGAATTGCGACATGGAGCCGCTGGCGGCGGTGCTGCAGGCGCTGGAGCAGGGCACGCCGTACCTGTTCGTCGACGACCTCAGCATCTACCGCAACCCGGTGACGGCGCAGCAGAACGGCACCGCGGCGCTGGAGGTGCAATTCAGCCTGTCCGGCTACGTGCGCCCGGCGCGTCCGGCGGCCGCGCCGCCCGGCCGCACGTCCGTCGACGCGGGAGCCGCGCCATGAACGCCGCCAACCAGCGCCAGCTCACGCCCGTGCTGGTCGCGCTGGCCGTGCTGCTGGGCGCGGTGCTGCTGTTGCTGCTGGCCGGCCTCGGCCGCGGCGTGCGCTGGGATGCGCCGCGCACGCCGGCGGCGCTGCCGCCGGCCGGTCCGCCGGCCAGCCTGCCGCCACCGGTGCCGCTGCAGCAGTACGCGCTGGTCTGGCAGAAGCCGCTGTTCAGCCCGGACCGCAAGCCGGTCGCACGCGCCGCCGACGGCGGCGGCAACCTCGGCGACCTCGAACTGACCGGCATCATCCTCACCCCCGAGTTGCGCATGGCCCTGCTGCGCGACAGGAACGGCGACCATCGCGAGCTGCGCGTGCGCGAGGGCCAGGCATTGCCGGACGGCGGCGCCACCCTGCTGGAAGTGCATCCGCGTTCGGCGGTGTTCGCCACGTCCGCGGGGCGGAGCGAATTGAAGCTGCCGGCCGGTGCGCCGTTCGACGGGCAGAAGGCCGCCGGCGGGGGAACCGCGGCGCCGCCGCCGGCCGCACCTGCCGACGCGATGATCAGCATCGGCCCGCACGGGGCCGGAAGGCAGAACATGCGTTCCCGGGGCGGCCGCGATTCGCAGGCGCCGCCGTCGCCGGAGGATCCGGCGCGGCAGAAAAGCCTTGACCGGCTCAGGGAAAACATCCAGAAACGTCGTGCTGCCGATGCTGCCGCAGCCAATCAAGGGGTACGTTGATCCATGTTCCGCATGCCTACTCAGCAAATCCTGCGCAGCGTCATGCTGGCCGTCGTGGTGGTGCTGGCCGGCTGTGCCAGCCTGCCGCCGCCGGCGGACAACGGTGCCCTGCAGCGCGAGGCGCTGGCCGGCACGCAGAATCCGGTGCCCGCGCCGCTGCCGCTGAACAACGGCGCACCGGACGGCAGCACGGCCACGCCGCAGTCGCAGGTGAGCCGGGGCAGCGGGCAGTTCATCCGGCCTGGTGCGCTGGCCCAGCCGCGCCCGGCGGCCAGCGGCGGCGGCTCGGTGACCTTCAATTTCGAGAACCAGCCGGTACAGGCGGTGGTCAAGGCGATCCTGGGCGACCTGCTCAAGCAGAACTACACCATCACGCCGGGCGTGCAGGGCAACATCTCGTTCTCCACCGCCGAGCCGGTGGATGCGGACCAGGCGCTGCCGATCCTGGAAACCCTGCTGTCGTGGACCCACAACGCGCTGGTCAGGCGCAACGGCGGCTACGTGGTGCTGCCGGAGAAGGAGGCCGTGGCCGGCAACCTGGTGCCCAGCCTCGGCGCCAGCGCGCCCACGGGCGGGCTGCAGTCGCGGCTGTTCCCGCTGCACTACATCTCCGCCACCGAAATGCAGAAGCTGATCAAGCCGTTCGCGCGGGCGGATTCGACCTTGCTGGTGGACCCGGCGCGCAACCTGCTGGTGATGTCCGGCACTCCCGACGAGCTGGCCAACTACCAGCGCATGGTGCGCACCTTCGACGTGGACTGGCTGCGCGGCATGTCGGTGGGCGTGTTCAACCTGCAGTACGCCAGCGTGGGCGAACTGATGCCGAAGCTGGACGGCATGTTCGGCGAGAAGGGCAATACCCCGCTGGCCGGCATGCTGCGCTTCATCCCGATCGAGCGCACCAACGCGCTGGTGGTGATCAGCACCCAGCCGGAATACCTGCAGGAGGTCGGCGACTGGATCACCCGCATCGACCGCGGCGGCGGCAACGAGCCGCAGCTGTTCGTCTACGACGTGCGCAACATCAAGGCCTCGGACCTGGCCCGCTACCTGGCGCAGATCTACGCCAGCGGCGCCGGCAGCGGTGGCGGCGACAGCGGCGGCCAGGTCGGGCCGGGCCTCGCCGCCGCCACCCTGGGCAGCGCGGACAACGCCGGCGCGACCAGCATGGGCAGCACCGCGGGCAGCTTCGGCAACCCGGGCGGCGCGGGGCGCGACAGCGGCCCCATCGGCGTGGGCGGCAACGTCGGCACGGTCGGCGGCAGCGGCCGCGACAGCACCGGCGGCGGTGCGGGCGGAGCTTTCGGCAGCCGCGCGGCCGGCTTCGGCGGCGCGGCCGGCGGCGCGGCGCCCAGTGAACAGCAGTACAGCTCCAGCGACGGCAGCGTGCGGATCAGCTCGGTCGACGGCAGCAACCAGTTGCTGGTGCGCGCGCGGCCGTCGCAGTGGGAGGAAATCAAGTCGGCGATCCACAAGCTCGACAACGTGCCGCTGCAGGTGCAGATCGAGACGCGCATCCTCGAGGTCAGCCTCACCGGCGAGTTCCAGTTCGGCGTGCAGTGGTACCTGGAAGGACTGACCGGCAGCACCACCGACAGCAGCGGCAACATCGTTCCCGGCCAGCCGTACCGCCATCGCCAGCTCGGCCTGGGCCAGGGCGGCAACGCGTTCCGCGGCGAGCCGTTCTTCTATTCCTTCCTCAACAGCGACCTGCAGGTCGCCGTGCGCGCGATGGAGACCAGCGGCAACACCAAGACGCTGTCGGCGCCGTCGATGGTGGTGATGAATAACCAGGTGGCCAGCATCGCCGTCGGCAACCAGATCCCGATCAACCAGACCAGCGTGAACACCGGCATCGGCACGGCCACCAGCTACAGCCAGGTCAGCTACCTGAGCACCGGCGTGATCCTCAACGTGCAGCCGCGGATCAATCCCGGCGGGCTGGT
Organism: Rhodanobacter sp. FW101-FHT13A11; assembly: GCF_058790335.1. Taxonomy (NCBI): domain Bacteria; kingdom Pseudomonadati; phylum Pseudomonadota; class Gammaproteobacteria; order Lysobacterales; family Rhodanobacteraceae; genus Rhodanobacter; species Rhodanobacter sp. FW101-FHT13A11. The sequence continues at coordinate 106,912 of NZ_JBYTCN010000006.1, forward strand.
CTACATGAACATCAGCCAGGAGGTCAGCCAGGCCGACAAGTCGGTGCCGCTGGTCAACGGCAACCCGGCCATCTCGCAGCGCAAGCTGGCCACCCAGGTCGCCGTGCAGAGCGGCCAGACCGTGTTGCTGGGCGGCCTGATCCAGCAGGCCGAGGGCAACACCGACACCGGCATCCCCGGACTCAACCGCGTCCCGGTGCTGGGCCGGCTGTTCGGCAACACCAGCCGCAGCCGCAACCGCACCGAGCTGATCGTGCTGATCACGCCGCGGGTGATCCGCGGCGGCGCGGACGCCAAGCAGATCACCGACGACTACCAGAGCAAGTTCGAATCGCTGGCGCCGCTGCGCGCGCCGGCCGGCGCCGGCACGAAGCCCAAGTGATGCCCTGATCCACCGGGGTCGGCGCACGGCGGCGCCCGCTATCATGCGCGCGATGAGCAGTGCGCCGCCTCCGTTCCCGATCACCCCGCTGCTGCCGCAGATTTGTGCGTCGCTGGCGGCGCAGCCGCGGCTGGTGCTGGAGGCGCCGCCGGGCGCCGGCAAGACCACCCAGGTGCCGCTGGCCCTGCTCGACGCACCGTGGCTGGCCGGGGGCAAGATCGTGATGCTGGAGCCGCGCCGGATCGCCGCGCGCGCCGCCGCGCAGTTCATGGCGCAGCAGCTCGGCGAAGCGGTCGGGCAGACCGTCGGCTACCGCATCCGCTTCGAGTCGAAGGTGGGCGCGGCGACCCGCATCGAGGTGGTCACCGAAGGCATCCTCACCCGGCTGATCCAGCACGACCCGGAGTTGGCAGGGATCGGCGCGATCGTGTTCGACGAGTTCCACGAACGCCACCTCGCCGGCGACCTCGGCATCGCGCTGGCGCGGGACGTGCAGGCTACGCTGCGGCCGGATCTGCGCCTGCTGCTGATGTCGGCCACGCTGGATGGCCAGCGCATCGCGGCCTGGCTGGATGCGCCACGCATCAGCAGTCCGGGCCGCAGCTTCCCGGTGCGCATCGACTATCCGCCGGCACGCACCCAGGAAACCGTCGAACATCAGCTGGCCCGCGTCGCGCGGCAGGCGCTGGAGGAAAACGACGGCGACGTGCTGGCCTTCCTGCCCGGCCGGCGCGAGATCGCGCGCGCGCAGGCGGTGCTGGCGCAGACGCTGGCGCGCGACGACGTCGAGCTGGTCGCGCTGCACGGCGAGTTGTCGCTGGCCGAGCAGCAGCAGGCGCTGGCTCCCGCCGAACCGGGCATGCGTCGAATCGTGCTGGCCACCAACGTGGCCGAGTCCAGCATCACCCTGCCGGGCATTCGCGCGGTGATTGACAGCGGCCTCGCGCGCGAGCCGCGCTTCGATCCGAATTCCGGCTTCACCCGATTGGAGGCCGTCAGCATCTCGCAGGCCTCGGCCGACCAGCGCGCCGGCCGCGCCGGCCGCGTGGCGGCGGGCACGGCGTACCGGCTGTGGCCGCAGGGCAGGCGGCTGGAGCCGGCGCGCACGGCGGAGATCGCCCAGGCCGAACTCTCTGCGCTGGCGTTGGAACTGGCGGCCTGGGGCAGCGCCGAGCTGCCGTGGCTGGACGCGCCGCCGTCCGGCGCGCTGGCGCAGGCACGCGAACTGCTGGCGAGCCTTGCCGCGCTGGACGCCGACGGGCGCATCACCGCGCTGGGCCGGCGCATGCTGGAACTGGGCGCCACGCCGCGGCTCGGCGCCGCCGCGCTGCGCGCGCCGGCCGGGGTGCACGCGCTGGCGGCGGACCTGCTGGCGCTGATGGAAGCGCGCTCGCCGCTGCGCGGCACGCAGGCGCGCAGCGACGATTTCCGCGTGCGCCTGGCCGCGCTGCACGCGTGGCGCGATCGTCGTGGCCCGGCCCTGCGCGGTGAGGTCGACAGCGGCGCGTTGGCCGCGATCGAGCAGGCCAGCAAGGGCTGGCGCCGGCGCCTGGACGTATGTACCGCGGCCAGCGGCGTGCCGGACAGCCATGCAGTCGGCGACCTGCTGCTGCACGCGTTCCCCGATCGCATCGCGCGCCGCGACGATGGCAACCCGCTGCGCTACACGCTGGCCAACGGCCGCGGCGCGCGCCTGCACGAAGACACCGCGCTGCTGGGCGAGCCCTGGCTGGTGGTGCTGGACCTGCGCCTGGACGTGCGCGACAGCCTGGTGTTCGCCGCCGCGCCGTTCGACCCGCGCGTGCTGGAGCGCGACTTCCCGCAGCGCTTCACCCGCGAACGCACGCTGCGCTGGAACGACCAGCGCGGCGCCGCCGAGGCGTTCGACGAGCAGCGCTTCGGCGCGATCGTGCTGGAGCGCCGCAGCGTGCCGGTGAAACCCGCCGATGCGCTGCCCGCGCTGCTTGCCGCCGTACGCGCGAAGGGCCTCGACGCGTTGCCGTGGAGCGACCATGCGCGGCGGCTGCGCGCACGCATGCAGGCGCTGCGCGCGTGGAGGCCCGAGCTGGGTTTGCCGGACGTTTCCGAGGCGGCGCTGCTGGCCTCGCTGGAGGACTGGCTGGCGCCGCACCTTGACGGCCGGCACCGGCTCGACGCGCTGGGCGCGGAGGACTTGTCGCAGGCATTGGCGTCGCAGCTCGACTACGAACAACGCCGCACGCTCGATGCGCAGGCGCCGGAAAGCCTGCTCGTGCCCAGCGGACAGAGCCGCCGGCTCGAGTACGCCGAAGGCGAGCCGCCGGTGCTGGCGGTGAAGCTGCAGGAGCTGTTCGGCCTGGCCGACACGCCGCGCGTCGGCGGCGGACGCATCCCGGTCACCCTGCACCTGCTATCGCCAGCCGGCCGGCCGATCCAGGTGACCCAGGACCTGAAGGGTTTCTGGGAGCGCACCTATCCGGAAGTGAAGAAGGAACTGAAGGGCCGCTACCCGCGCCACCCGTGGCCGGACGACCCGTGGACCGCCACGCCCACGCATCGCGCGAAGCCGCGCGGGGGGCGCTGATCCGTCGCCGCGTGGATGAGCGTCGGTGCGGTTGTGTACCATCGGCGGGAACGGCATCGCGCGGTGACCTCCTTGCCCGGCAAAAAGCATCCCGACGACTCGCTTCCCGTACCGCCGGATGACGGCGGCGCAGGCGATCAGGTGATCCCGCAACCCCCGCGGTGGCATGTGGCCGCCTACCTGTGGGGCCTGCTCGCGCTGCTGCTGGGGCTCTCGCTGGCGCTGGCCCTGCACGAGCAGCAGAAGCAGCGGCTGCAGGCCGAGCGCACGCTCGTCCGCAACGAGCTGGCCAACAAGGCCTATGTCTCGCTGCAGGGCCGGCTGCGCGCGGCCGAATCGCTGCTGCGCGCCGCGCAATCGCTGTTCCTCTCCTCGGAGGAGGTGGACGCGGGCGAATACGCCGGCTTCTACGCCAACATGCGCCCGCGCGAACAGTTCCCCAGCCTGCTTGCCCTGGCCTACGCCCAGCGCGAACTGCGGCCGGACGGCGAGCATTACGTGACCCGCTGGGTCGAACCGGCGGCCGGCAACGAGACTGTGGTCGGGCTCGATGTGGGCGCGCAGCCGCGCAATCTCGCCGCCCTGCTGGCCTCGCGCGACAGCGACCGGGCGACCCTGTCGGCGCCGTTCCATCCGCTACAGTTGGCCGGCTCCGGCGTGGCGGGCGAAGGCGTCACCCTGCGGCTGCCGATCTACAGCCCGGGTTCGCCGCCGAAAACCGTCGACGAACGGCGCGCGCGCATGCGCGGCTCGATCGCGGCGTCGTTCCGGCTGGACGGCATGGTCGGCAACTCGCTGCCCGATTCGCTGACGCGCAACCTGCGCCTGCAGGTCAGCGACGTCACCGGGCCGGAGGCACTGTCGCTGTTCGATTCGGGCCAGGGCGCCGTGTGGCTGGGCGACGGCTACCGCTACGAGCGCAAGCTGGCCTACGGCGGGCGCGTATGGAGCGTCCGCATGTGGCCGCTGCCGCGCCAGGCCGACGCGGATACGGGCGGATGGGGCCGCACGACCCTGTGGGCCGGCGTGCTGTCCAGCATCCTGCTGGCGCTGCTGGTGTACTCCGTCGTCAGCACCCGCCAGCGCGCGCTCGAGCTGGGCTGGCGGATGAGCCGCCGCTATCGCGAGAGCGAGGAGCGCTTCCGCGCGCTGAACGAACTGCTGCCGGCGCTGGTGCTGCTGGCCGAGGCCGAGGGCGGGCGCATCACCTACGCGAACCAGGCCGCGCGTGCGCGCCTCGGCGAACATGTGGTCGAGCGCCGCCTGCCCGAGCTGTTCGAGGATCCGGACCTGCGTGCGCGGCTCGGTAGTGCCGAGCCGCGCGATGGCGAGTGGACCGAGACCCCCCTGCACGGCGAGGCGGGCGCGCGTTTCTGGGCCGACGTGGCGATCTCGCGGATCGCGCTGGACGGGGGCGCCAGGCTGCTGATGGTGGCCAGCGACATCAGCGAGCAGCGCCGGCTGACTGAGCGGCTGAGCCACCAGGCCAGCCACGACGCGCTGACCGAGCTGTACAACCGGCGCGAGTTCGAGCTTCGCCTGCAGGCCGCGCTGGAGGAGATCGGCGCCGCCGCGCCCGCCGCGCTGCTGTACCTGGATCTGGACCAGTTCAAGCTGATCAACGACACCTCCGGCCACCTCGCCGGCGACCAGCTGCTGGCCCGGCTGGCGGCCGTCATGCGCCGGCAGCTGGGCGCCGGCGACGTGCTGGCGCGGCTGGGCGGCGACGAGTTCGGCGTACTGGTCGCCAACGTGGCCGACCGGGCCGCCGCCGAGCAGGCGGCCGAGCGCGTGCGCCGCTGCATCGACGGCTACGTGTTCAGTTGGGAACAGCGCAGCTACCAGGTCAGCGCCAGCATCGGCGGCGTGCTGATCGATCGCCCGGGCGTGCTGGTGAAGGACCTGCTGGCGCAGGCCGACACCGCCTGTTACATGGCCAAGGAACTGGGCCGCAACCGCGTGCACTTCTACTCCGAGCGCGACGACGAGACGGTGCGCCGGCACGGCGAAATGGAGTGGGCGAACCGGCTGCGTTGGGCGGTCGACGAGGGCCGGCTGGTGCTGGCCTACCAGGAGATCCTGCCGCTACCGCAGCCGCAGCCGCCGGTGGCCGAGGCCGGGCCCAGCGTCGAGCTGCTGCTGCGCTTCCGCGACGAGTCGGGCGAGCTGGTGGTGCCGGGCGTGTTCCTGCCGGCGGCCGAGCGCTACGGCCTGATGCCGGCGGTCGACCGCTGGGTGATCGAGACCGCGCTGGCCCACTTCGACCAGCTGCATCCGGCAGGTGCGGGGCTGCACATGGCGGCCATCAATCTTTCCGGCGCCAGCGTCGAGGACGAGGCGCTGGCCGGCCGGATCATCGGCTGGCTGCGCCACTACAAGGTGGACCCGTCGCGGGTGTGTTTCGAGATCACCGAGACCGTGGCGGTGCGCAACCTGTCGCAGGTGGTGCGCTTCATGGAGCAGCTGCGTGCGGTGGGCTGCAGGATCGCGCTGGACGATTTCGGCGCCGGCATGTCCTCGTTCACGTACTTGAAGAACCTGCCGCTGGACATCCTCAAGATCGACGGCAGTTTCGTGCGCGACATGTTGACCGACCCGGTCAGCCACCTCATGGTGCGCGCGGTCACCGACATCGGCCACCGGCTCGGCCTGCAGGTGGTCGCCGAGTGGGTGACCGACCGGGAGACCGTGCAGGCGCTGGCCGAACTGGGCGTCAACGGCGTGCAGGGCTTCAGCCTGCACCGTCCCGAGCTGGCGCGGTTCCAGCACGATTAGGCGGCGGATGCCCCGCTTCGCCGCCGGCCCGGCGTGTGGGCCGGCCGGCGCGGCTCAGTGGCCGGCGCCGCTGGCGGCCGGCGCCGGCGAGCGCGCAAAGCTGCCGGCGTCGCCGGGGAACACCACCGGGCTCTCGTAGCCGTCGGCCGAGACCGACGACACGCCGAAGAACCAGTCGTCGACCACCACGTCCTTCAGCACCGCCCGGTCGACGTCGCCTACCGCGTACGCATGCTGCCACTGCGGTGCGGTGGTGTCGCGCCAGTGCACGCGGTAGCCGGCGGCACCGGGCACCTTGTGCCAGGTCAGCGTGGTGTCGGTGGCCACGGCGCCCTCGATGTCGATGCCGTCCGGCGGCGCCGGCGCGCGGCTCAGCGCGGCCATGGTGAGGGTATTGAGCGCGGTGACGCGGGCGAGGTAGCGGAAGTCGATGCCGTCGAGGGTGTCGCCGTAGTGCACGCCGCGATCCCGGTCGGTTTGCCCGATGCGCAGGTCCTGGTGCTGGCGGGTGTAGTCCTCGTGCGCCTCGGTGACCCGCACCGCCGGATAGCCGGCCTCGAGGAACGGCACCTGGTCGCCGCCGCGGGCGTAGCGGTCGGTGCGATAGACCATGCGCACCTGGAGGTCCGGCAGGTACGCGTCGGCGATCGCCGCCATGTAGCGGGCCACGTTGCGCGAGGGCGAATCGACCTCGCCGCCGTGGTAGCGGCGATAGTTCGCCTGCGCCGCGGTCTCGTTGCTCCGGGTGCCTTCGGAGAACACGCGCACGGTGGTGCCATCGGCCACGCCGTTCTGGCCGCGGCTGTTGCCGACGATGTCGTTGTTGAGGTCGGCCTCGACCCGCCAGCCGTGCGCCACCGCGTAGTCGGCCAGCACCTTGCCGCCGTACAGTCCCTGCTCCTCGCCGGACAGGGCGGCGAACACCAGGGTGGCGTCGTTGTCCTGCGTCGACAGCAGCCGCGCGGCCTCGATCAGCGCGGCGACGCCAGAGGCGTCGTCGTTGGCGCCGGGGGCATCGCTGGTGGCGTTCATCACGTCGCTGACGCGCGAATCCAGGTGGCCGGTCATCACGATCACCCGGTCCGGGTCGCCCTTGCCGCGCTTGATCGCGACCACGTCCATCACTTCGGTCGGCACCGGAATGCGCTTGCCGCTGAATACCTGCGATGGCGTGGCCACCTGGATGCAGCCGCCGCAGTCGCGCGAGATCGCCTCGAAGCGCGCCTCCACCCAGCGCCGCGCCGCGCCGATGCCGCGCGTATCGGACTTGGTGTCGGACAGCGTGTGGCGGGTGCCGAAGCCGACCAGCTTCGTGATCGTGGCGCGCAGCTCCGCTTCGCTGGGAGCGCCGGCCAGCGCATGCAACGCCGGTTGTTCGTGCGGCAGGGCGGGTGGCGCGGCGTGGGACGCACTCGTCGCGAGCAGCGCGGCCAGGAACAGGCTCGGCAGGGTTCGATGCATGGTGAAGATCCGCTGGCGGTGAGCCGCCACCATACAACGGGATGGCGCCGCGCAGCGTGCCTGTGCCGCGTCGCGGCAGCGCGGACGAAACAGGGCCCGGTCGTTGCCGGCCGGGCCCTAGATCCGCTTCTTCGCGTGCGGCGGCGAGTGCCGCCGGTCGCGCTTACTGCACGGTCAGCGTGATGTCGTCGAGCACGAACGAGGTCTGCAGCGACGAGTCTTCGCTGCCGGTGAACTTGATCGTCACCGTCTGGCCGATGTACGGGGTGAGGTTGGCCGTATGCACGGTGTAGCCGGTGGCCGCATTGACGTTCGAGTAGGTGGCCAGCGTCGCGAGCACCGAGCCCGAGCTGTTCAGCACCTGCACCTTCAGCGTGTCATACGCGGTCGAGCCGCTTTCCGCCGTGTCGATGTGCAGGTAGTACGACAGGGTGGCCGAGGTCTTGCCGCTCGGAATGGCCACCGACTGCGACAACGTGTCGGTGTGGGTCGTGCCGTAGCCGTCCAGCCAGGCGAACCAGGAACCGCTGTGGGCGACTTCGCCCGAGCAGCCGCTGTTGCTGCACAGCGTGCCGGAGCTCATCGCCCACGGCGAGGCCGCACCGCTCTCGAAGCCGGTGTTGCCGAGCAGCTGCGACGGGCTGCCGCTGGAGACCGTCACCGAGGCCGTCTTGGAGCTGGTCTTGGCGCTGACGCTGTCGGTGACCGTCTCGGTCACGCTGTAGGTGCCGGCGGCGGCGTAGGTGTGGCTGGGGTTGGCCACGGCCGAGCTGCTGCCGTCGCCGAAGGTCCACGCATACGAGCCGATGGTGCCGCCCGAATCGGTCGACGTGTCGGTGAAGTTCACTGCCAGGCCGCTGATCGTATCGGTGAAGTTGGCGGTCGGCGTGCCGCCGGCGCTGGCGACGGTCACGGACGCCGTCTTGGAGCTGGTCTTGGCGCTGGCGCTGTCGGTCACCGTTTCGGTCACGCTGTAGGTGCCGGCGGCCGCGTAGGTGTGGCTGGGGCTGGCGGCGGTCGAGCTGCTGCCGTCGCCGAAGGTCCACGCGTGCGACGAGAGGGTGCCGCCGGTGTCAGTGGAGGTGTCGGTGAAGTTCACGGTCAGGCCGCTGATCGTGTCGGTGAAGTTGGCCACCGGCGTGCCGCCGCCGCTGCCGCCGACGATCGGATGCGAGATGTCGCATTCGTTGGTGTCGTTGGACCAGGTCGATTGCATGGCATAGGTGCCGTTGCCCATCACCACGTTCTGGGTGGCCGCGTTCGACGGCGTGGTGAGCCAGGCGCACTCGTCGCCGTTTTCCTGGCCGTTGTAGGTGGCGTTGCCGGTGTGGTTGGTCCAGCCGCCCGCCGGGTTCTGGTCGGTCACCGTCTCGGCGTACTCGTGACCCCCGACGATCGAGAAGCCGTCGAGGTTGCCCTGTGCGCCGGAGTTGACCGAGCCGGTGCCGCAGCTGGAGCCCATGTCGTAGACGTACGGCATGTTGGTGAAGGCGACGTCGCCGACGGGCGAGGTCACGCTCTGGTCGCCGTTCCAGTCGTGCCAGGCGCAGAAGCTGCCGGTGGGGGTGTTGAACCCGTCCGGGTGCGTGCCGGTCGGCGACAGGATGACGTACTGCACGTAGCGGTTCGAGGCGGCGGTGGTGTTGCCGAAGTGCTGCGCCGCCTTGATCGCCTCCTGCGCGAGCTGCGCGCCGGTGGCCTGCGATGGCGAAGCCACCGAGTTGTCGTACCAGATGTTGACGAAGGTGCCGCCGGTCGGATAGCCGACGGTGGGCGCGCCGCTGGGGCAGAAGGTGGCGCCGGTGGATACCGAGGAACCGTCGCAATACTGCGTCATCACACCCGACCACAGTTCGCCGCCGGTGCCCAGGCCCTTGAACAGGTTTTCCAGGTAGGGCACCGCGCCCACCGGGTCGTTGGACAGCGTCATGTTGCCGCTGGCGTTGGTGCTGGCCGTGCCCCACTGGCTGCCGTAGACCACGATGTAGACCTTCGGCGTGCCGCTGGTGACGCCGATGCCGTCGACGCCGCCGCCGTAGCTGAGCGTTTGCGGGCCGGTGGCGGCGGCGGTGGTGGCCGCCTGCAGCGCCTGGTACTGCTTCATCCGGGCATGGGCTTCCCTGGTGGGAAACACGCCATGGCGGTAAGCATGCCCATAGGCCGGCGAGTAGGGGTTGAGGGTCGGGTTGCTGGCCGCGGCAGGCGCGGCGGTGCTCTGCGCGGGTGCCGCATAGGCGGCCGCCGGCGTGGTGGCCGCGGCGATCGCGACCCCCGCTGCGATGACCCATGACTTCAATCGGAAATTGCCTGGCATTTCGAACTCCCAAGGTTTTTTGAGGACAAACGGACCCTATGGGGACCGTGAGGACCTCATGCATGGAGTGCCGTGGACAGACGCGGCACAAGGAATTTTCTTGGACTGGCCTGCGATCCCGCGCCCCGCACGCGACCCTTCCCGGAGTTGCCCGCGGGGTCGAATGCCGATTCGGAATGATCTTGCAGAGGTGACGACGGAATCATTCGCCAAGCTCCCCATTGGCGAACGCGGCGACGGTATGAGTTGCAGATGAAACCAGTCAATAGGACTTTTTGAAGTGGTCGGTGATCACGATCACGTAATCGGGTAATTGCGTTGCCATACCTGCACCGTAAATATTTTCAATCGTCGCGGTGCCGCGGCGCGCCTGTGCGGATGCTTGGGGCGCATCCCGTGGCCGGAGCGGCACATGATGATTTTCATTCGCCGTATCAGATAGATGGATGAGTTGCGCGCGCGCCTGCTGCGAGCATTCCCGTCCGGCCTGGGCGGGAGGGAAACGTGGTCTGTCCGGCCCTGCATGGGGTTCGACGAATGCGTAATTCCATGCGTTTGGAACGATATTAATCCGGATCGATTTCGCAATATGTTTCGTAGTTTTTGCCGGGTTATGGCTGCGACAATCCACAAAATCCGGGCGGTTGATTAATCCGGTTTATTTCCGATTCAGTTGGTTGCCGCCGGGAAACGCCGGGCCAGGTGAACCGATGAAGGTCCGGATCGCCGCCGGGTTGCCCGGCCGCCGGTTCATTCCGTTCGGGCGGCATGCGACCATCTGCGGATGAACCGGACGAACCCCCACCGCCTGGCGATCATCGGCGGCGGTCCGGCGGGGCTGATGGCGGCCGAGGCCGCGTGCGCGGCGGGCGTGGCGGTCGACCTGTACGACGCGAAGGGTTCGGCCGGGCGGAAATTCCTGCTGGCCGGCAAGGGCGGCCTCAACCTCACCCATGGCGAGCCACGCGCGCGTTTCGTCGAACGCTATGCGTCGCGCCGCGACGAGGTGGGGCGCTGGCTCGACGCGTTCGACGCGGACGCGCTGCGCGGCTGGGCGCGCGGGCTCGGCGTGGAGACCTTCACCGGCAGTTCGGGCCGGGTGTTCCCGGCCGACCTGAAGGCGGCCCCGTTGCTGCGCCGCTGGCTGCATCGCCTGCGCGAATCGGGCGTGACCTTCCACATGCACCACCGCTGGCTGGGCTGGAGCGATGGTGCGCTGCGCTTCGCCACGCCGCAGGGCGAACGCACGGTGGCGGCCGCTGCGGTGGTCCTCGCGCTCGGCGGCGCCAGCTGGCCGCAGCTGGGCTCCGATGGCGCCTGGGTGGCGCCACTCGGGGAGGCGGGCGTCGAGATCGCCCCGCTGCAGCCGGCGAACTGCGGCTTCGAAGTGGCGTGGAGCGAGCATCTTTCCGGCCGCTTCGCCGGCGCCCCGCTGAAGCCGGTGGTGGCGCACTGGGTCGACCGCCACGGCGTGGCCCATTCGCGCCAGGGCGAGTTCGTGCTCAGCGAATACGGTATCGAGGGCAGCCTGATCTACGCGATCGGCGCCGAGCTGCGCGGGCAGATTGCCGAACGCGGCGAGGCCTCGCTGGCGCTGGACTTGGTGCCCGGCCGTACCGTGGCGGCGCTCGCCGAACGCCTCGCCGCGCCGCGCGGCAAGCACAGCATGGGCGACTGGCTGCGTCGTCGCGCCGGGCTGGACGCGGCGAAGTGCGCGCTGGTGTTCGAACTCACCGACAAGCCCACCCTGGCCGATCCGCCAGCGCTGGCGACGCGGCTGAAGGCCATGCCGCTGCGCCTGCGTGCGCCGCGGCCGGTCGCCGAGGCGATCAGCACGGCCGGCGGCGTGCGGCTGGAGGCGCTGGACGAGGACCTGATGCTGCGCGCCCGCCCCGGCGTGTTCTGCGCGGGCGAGATGCTGGACTGGGAGGCGCCCACCGGCGGCTACCTGCTCACCGCCTGTTTCGCCAGCGGCCTGGTCGCCGGCCGCGCCGCGGCGCGCCGGCTGGGCGCGTAGCCGGCGACGTCAGCCGGTGGGCAGGTTCGCCGGCCCGGGCTTCGCGTTCTCGGCCAGCACGCCCGATTGGGTGCGGCGCAGTACCTGCGGCATGCGCTGCGCCACGAAGTCGATGAAGCTGCGCAGCGCCGGGGTGTGGCCGTGGCGCGAGGGATACACCGCGTGCACGTTGCCCGGGGGCAGCGACCACGCCGGCAGCAGCGGTACCAGCCGGCCTTCGGCGATCGGTTCGCGGCAGACGAACTGCGGCAGTTGCGCCGCGCCGACGCCGCCGACCACCGCCTGGTACAGCACCTGCAGATCGTCGCTGACCAGGCTGGGATGGTGCTCGATCTGCTGGGTGCGGCCATCGGCGGCCTGCAGGTGCCAGAAATGCCGGCCATCGGCATTGATCACGCCGACGCTGGAAAGGCGCTTCAGGTCCACCGGCTGCAGCGGCTGGCCCTGGCGTCGCAGCAGCCCGGGACTGGCCACCAGCATCTGCGGGTCCATGCCGTAGCTGCGCATCACCAGGCTGGAATCCTTGAGCGAATCGCGCACGCGGAACGCGATGTCGTAGCCGCCGGCGATCACGTCGGCCTGGTGATGGCAGATGTCGAGGTCGACCTGAACCTCGGGATGCTGCCGCAGGAAGTCGACCAGCACCGGCGCCAGCAGCAGCTGCGCGAACAGCACCGGGCAGGCCACGTGGATGCGCCCGCGCGGTGCGGCCTGGGCCTCGTCGATGACGCGCTGGGTCTGCTCGGCGGCGGCCAGCAGCTGCCGGCATTGTTCGTAGTAGCGCTGGCCGATCTCGCTGACGTGCGAGCGCCGCGTGGTGCGCTGGATCAGCCGCACGCCGAGGCCCGCTTCCAGCCGGGCCACCCGGAAGCTCAGCTGCGACTTGGCCACGCCCAGCGCCTTGCTGGCGGCAGTGAACGAACCCAGTTCCACTACCTGCACGAAGTAGTAGATGTCGTTGAGATCCTGCATGGCACATCCCTGCGATGGCGCTGTCGGGTGTGAGCTAAGCGGCGGAATATCTTGCTGCGTTGCAAAATCGTGAAGGATTGTTCTTTGATCCTGGATATTAAACGCAACATCGCAGGGCTTATCAATCTCATTCGCCGAGGGGAATACTGCGGTGCAGGACAAGGCCGGATGCGTCGAGGGGAGCATGCCGGACGGGTGCGCCGCCGGCCGATCGCGATCGGGTGTTCACGCTAGCCAAGGGGTTCCAAGCCATGCGTGTGATTTCGCTGTTTCTTGCAGCCTTGCTATGCGTGATGCTGGGCGCCGCCACGATGCTGCTGGGCTCCCGGGACCTGCAGGCCCAGCAGGCGGCAACGAGCGACCCCGCCGCAACGGGCAACGGGCATGCGCCGGCCAGCGGGCTCAGCCAGAGCGACATCGCCAGGATGCTGCCGGCCACCGACATGGGCGCGAACGCGGCACGCCAGAACAACCCTCATCTCGCTTCGATGGGCGACAGCCCGGCCACGCCGTTCGATGGTGCGCCGATCCCGGCCAACCCGCTGGCACCGAACGCCGACGCGGTCGGTGCGAAGACCTGCGTGGCCTGCCACGCGCAGGAGAACGTGCAGGCCTCGCACTCGCTGCACGTGGCCTCGTTCCGCGCCGGCGCGGCCAACACCGGCCCGCAGGCGGCCTGCGAAAGCTGCCACGGACCGGGTTCCGAACACGCCAAGGACCCCACCGCGCCGGGCAAGATCATCGCCTTCACCCACGATGCGAAGACCTCGCCGCAGACCCAGGCGGGCGTGTGCCTGAGCTGCCATGCCGGCGGGGCGCGGCAGCACTGGATCGGCTCGATCCACCAGAACCGCGGGCTGTCCTGCACCGACTGCCACAACCCGATGGCCAGGCTGTCGCCCGAGGGCGTGCTGGCGAAATCGTCGATCAACGAGGTCTGCGCGACCTGCCACCAGGACATCCGCGCCAAGTTCAACCGCCGCTCGCACATGCCGCTGCCGGAAGGGCAGATGGCCTGCACCGACTGCCACAACCCGCACGGCTCGATCACCAAGCCGCTGCTGAAGACCGACACGGTCAACGAGACCTGCTACACCTGCCACGCCGAGAAGCGCGGACCGTTCCTGTTCGAGCACGCGCCGGTGCGGCAGAACTGCCTCAACTGCCACGACGTGCACGGCTCCAACCAGCAGACCCTGCTGGTCGCGCCGATCCCGATGCTGTGCCAGCAGTGCCACACCATGACGCGCCATCCGAACGACCTGCAGGGCGCGGCCGGCCTCGGCACCGGCCCGCACCCGGACGAGCGGCTGATGGGGCGCGGCTGCCTGAGCTGCCACGCCAACATCCACGGTTCCAACAATCCTTCCGGACCGAAGTTCCACAAGTGACGGAGGCCGACGATGCTTGCGCAGAAAGGAAATCGCACGACGCCGAAAGCCCTGGCATTGGGATTGCTGGCCGGCCTGCTCGGCATGCAGTGCGCGATGGCCGGCGATACCAGCGGCACCATGCGCGTGGGCGACATGCAGTACGGCAACGGGCTCGACCTGCGCGGCTGGACGCCGATGCTGTACCCGGCCGACCCGGACGGGACGTCCTACCTGCATCCCGGCATGCTGCGCACGCCCACCGGCGCGCTGTATCCGTACCCGCCGATGGCCGATGCGGGCAGGCCGCTGGGCCAGGGCGACTGGACCTATGCCGGGCTGCTCCAGTTCGGCTACCTGCATGTCGGCGGTGACCGCAACGCGGAGTACTTCCGCCAGTACGACGACTGGAAGAGCGGCGCCGTGCTCGGCCTGTTCGCGCTCGATTTCAACAACCGCAAGACCGGCAGCTACGTGGATTTCCGCGGCAGCCGGATCAGCGGCGACGACCAGTTCTACCGCCTGCGCGGCGGCAGGTACGGCAGCTACCGGATCGAGGCGTTCTACCGCGACATGCCGCATACGGTGTCGACCAGTGCCTACCCGATCTGGAACGGCGTCGGCGGCACCGACCTGACCCTCCCCGCGCCGCTGGTTGCCGGTGCCAGCACGCCGGCGCAGGTGGCCGCGGCATCGGCAGCCACGCCACGGCGCAGCATCGGCCTCACCCGCACGCGCGCGGGGCTGGGTTACGAGGGCGTGCTGTACCGCGACTGGATCGGCTCGGCTTCGATCACCAACGAGAAGCGCACGGGCACCCGCCTGTGGGGCGGCTCGATGTTCTTCAACTTCCCGTTCCCCGACAACGGCGGCGTGCTGGAGACGGTGCGGCCGATCGACTTCCGCACCACCGATATCAACCTCAGCCTGCGCAACGTGGGCAAGGTGTGGCGCTTCCTCGCCACCTACAACGGCTCGTTCTTCCGCAACCACAAGGATCACCTGAACTTCGAGAGCCCGTTCCGCCTGTGGAACGTGGTCGGCACGCCGCAGGTGGCCGACATCAAGAACGGCCAGTTCTCGCTGGAGCCGGACAACGACTACCACAACCTGCGCCTGGACCTGTCGCGCGAGCTGAAGGGGAACGGCCAGTTCACCGTGGCCGGCGCGTGGGGCACGATGCGCCAGAACGACGCGCTGCTGGCGCCCACCACCTGCGTCGGCACCGGCGGCATCTTCATCGCGCCGCCGGTGAACTACACCTTCCAGTGCGCCAACTGGAACACCACCGCGGCGCTGTCGCGGAAGAACGCGAACGCACGCATCGACACCGGCCTCCTCGACGCCCGCGTCAGCTTCCATCCCACCGCCGCGTTCGGCTGGCACGCCGGGCTGCGCTGGTACCGCGAGGACGACAAGACCCGCTACCTCGCCTACAACCCGCTCACCGGCCAGTACGGCTACATCTCCGAGAACGGCTCGCAGGGCAGCGTGGTGCCGGGCGAGACCGGCATCTTCGACTCGCGCAACCCGCTGTACCGTTCGGCCAACGTCACCGTGCGCAATAACCCGTTCGGCTACACCGACACCCTCTTCGAGCTGGGCGGCGACTGGCAGTTCGGCAGCAAGAGCTCGCTCGGCGTCGTCTACACCTTCGATCACAACCGGCCGAAGTACCGCGAGCGCAGGCGCGTGGACGACCAGCGCATCAAGTTCGACTGGGTCAGCCGCGACGTGATCGGCGCCACCGTGCGCCTGAGCTGGGAGTACGCCAGGCGCGACGGCGACAGGTACAACTACGATCCGTACGAGCAGTTCTTCTCCAGGTCGCTGCCTGGCTTCGTCGTACCGGCCAACGGCATCGCCGTGCACACCGTTGCCGACATGCGCAAGTACGACCTGTCCAACCGCACCGAGAGCAAGGCGCGCGTGATCATCACCCATCCGTGGGGCGAGTCGGCCACGCTGTCGGCCACCTTCTACGGCAACCGCGACCGCTACGACGCCCTGATCGGCCGGCAGAACACCCAGACCACCGGCGCCACCGTGCAGTGGGACTGGCAGCCGACCCCGGCCACCACGGTGAACGCCTACCTCGGCGCGGAAAGCTCGCGCATGGGCATCTCCAACGTCAACGATGCGGACGGGCCGGACAACGGCAAGGCGTTGGGCACGATCGGCCAGACCAATCCGAATCTCGGCGGGCCGCTGTATCCGTACGCGAACCAGTGGTGGGAACTGGACCGCGAGAGCAACCGCAACGCGGGCCTGAGTTTCAGCCACGACTTCGGTCGCGTGCGCCTGGACGGCAGCTACAACTACACCGGTTCGTTCGGCCACGTCGGCTACAGCTACGCCACGATCGGCGCGCTGGCCTACCGCGACCCCACCGCGGTCGCCGCATCCGGCAGCGGTTTTCCCGACAACAAGTACCGCACCAACACGCTGGATCTGGGGGTGAACTTCACGGTCAACCGCAGCGTCGGCGTGCGCGTGTTCGGCCGCTACGAAACCGGTGCGTTCAGCGACTGGCATTACGCCGGTTTCGACAACACGCTCAGCTACGACCACAGGATCTATACCGACAAGGGTGGCCAGCTGCACTACAGCGTCAGCCTGGTCGGCGTGATGCTGAACCTTAAACTGTGAGGAGCGCCGGGATGATGTATCGCACTAGCCTCCTGCTGTTGTTCCTGCTGGCGTCGGGCGTTGCCGCAGGCGCCGGGGCGCAGGAGCCGCCTCACGCCGCCGCGCCGGCCAGGGTGGCGGACCTGCGCCGCATGCAGCCGGTCAGCGGCGACGCCCGGGCCGGCGCGGGCAAGGCCGCGGTATGCGCGGCCTGCCATGGCGCGCAGGGCGTGGCGATCGCGCCGAATTTCCCCAACCTGGCCGGGCAATCGGCCACCTACCTGTACGTGCAGCTGAAGGAGTTCCACGACGGCCTGCGCAGCGATCCGGTGATGAGCGGCCAGGCCGCCGCGCTGAGCGACGCCGACATGCGCGACCTGGCCAGCTACTACGCCGCGCTGGCGCCGAAGCCGGCCGGGCGCGCCGATGCCGCGTCACGCGGCGCGCAGCTGTACCTCGCCGGCGATCCCGCCAAGGGCATACCGCCCTGCCAGGGCTGCCACGGCGCGGACGCGCTGGGGCCGCGGCCGCACCCGAGCAGCGCGCCGCCGCCGCCGTGGGCGAGCTGGCCACGCCTGCGCGGGCAGTCCGCGCTGTACCTGGCCAAGGAGCTGGCCGACTTCAAGAGCGGCGCGCGCAGCGGCACCAGCAACGCGAAGGTGATGCAGGGCGTGGTCGAGACGCTGGACGCCGCCGACGTGCAGGCGTTGTCCGCCTACCTCGACGCGCTGTGACGCGGCCGGCGCTCAGCGCGCGGGCCGCTTCTTCAGCAGCCGGATCTCGAACAGCTTCGGCCAGCACTTGCCGGTGACGAACAGGCGCTTGTGCCGCGCGTCCCAGGCGATCCCGTTGAGCACGTCGTCGCCGGGATCCGGCAGCTGGCTGATGTCGAACAAGCCGCCGAGGTCGATCCAGCCCACCACGTGGCCGCTGGCCGGGTCGATCCGCGCGATGCGGTCGGTGAGCCAGACATTGGCGTAGATCTCGCCGTCGACCCACTCCAGCTCGTTGAGGTTGGTCACCGGCACGCCGTCGGCGGTGACGCGGATGCGGCGGACCACGGCCAGCGTTTCCGGATCGAGCACGCGCAGCACCGGCGTGCCGTCGCTCATGTACAGGTGCGTGTCGTCGCGGGTCAGCGCCCAGCCCTCGCCCGGGTAGCTGAAATTGCGTTGCAGCGCGAAGCTGGCCAGGTCGTAGACGAAGCCGGTCCCGCTCTTCCAGGTGAGCTGCACCAGGCGGTCCTTCCAGTCGACGATGCCCTCGCCGAAATAGCGCGCCGGCAGGTTGTGCCGCTGCACCGTCTCGCCGCTCGCCAGCTCCACCTTGCGCACGGTGGAGGAACCCGCCTCGCCGGTGCTCTCGTAGAGATAGCCGTCCTTGTAGAACAGGCCTTCGGTATACGCGCCGGTGTCGTGCGGATAGACGTGCACGACCCGGTAGCCGTAGACCGGGATGTCGGCGGCGTGCGCGGCCGCGCAGGCGAGCAGGGCGAGGAGGCAGGCGAACCAGCGCAGCATCGGGTCGGCTTCCGGACGGGTGGCGGGAGCCTAGCCTAGCGGACGCACGCGGAAGTTGCGGCCCTTGATCCGGCCGGCGCGCAGGCGCTCCAGCGCCTTGTTCGCCAGCGCGCGGCCGATCGCCACGTAGGCACGGGTGGCGAACACGTCGATCTTGCCGATGTCCTTCGCCTCCAGCCCGGCCGCGCCGGTAAGCGCGCCGAGGATGTCGCCGGGGCGCAGCTTGTCCTGCCGGCCGGCGTCGATCACCAGGGTCTTCATCGGCGCCAGCTGCAGCGTCTTGCCGCGCGGCGGCGCGATCTTCAACGCACGCCACGGCAGCGGCGCGCCGTTCAGTTCCTCGATGTTCGCCGCCTTCGGCCGCTCGCGCGGCGTGCACAGGGTGATCGCCAGGCCCGCCTCGCCGGCGCGGCCGGTGCGGCCGATGCGGTGGGTGTGGGTGTCCGGGTCGTGCGCCACGTCGTAGCTCAGCACCAGCGGCAGCGCGACGATGTCCAGTCCGCGCGCGGCCACGTCGGTGGCCACCAGCACGTTGCAGCTGCGGTTGGCGAAGCGCACCAGCACCTCGTCGCGGTCGCGCTGTTCCATGTCGCCGTGCAGGGCCAGCGCGGAGTAGCCGCGGCGGTCCAGCTCCTGCGCCACCGCATCCACGTCCTTGCGCATGTTGCAGAACACCAGCGCGTGCTGGCCGCGCTCGCCGGCCAGCAGCTGCGCCAGCGCATCAAGTTTCTGCGCGGGCTCCACCTCGATGAACTGCTGCTCGATCGCCGGTTTTTCCTCGACGGGCGCCTCCACCGTGACCTCGACCGGATTGTTCTGCACGCGCTGGCTCACCGCGCGGATCTCGTCCGGATACGTCGCCGAGAACAGCAGGGTCTGGTGGTGCTTGGCGATGCGCCCGACGATGTCGTCGATCGCCTCGGCAAAGCCCATGTCGAGCATGCGGTCGGCCTCGTCCAGCACCAGCACCTTGATGCCGCCGCCGTGCAGGCTGCCGCGCTTGAGATGTTCCTGCACGCGGCCGGGCGTGCCGACCACGATGTGCGGGTCATGCGTCAGCGAGGCCAGCTGCGGCCCCAGCGGCATGCCGCCGCACAGGGTCAGCAGCTTCACGTTCGGGATGTTCGCGGCCAGCTTGCGGATCGCCTTGCTGACCTGGTCGGCCAGCTCGCGGGTGGGGCACAGCACCAGCGCCTGCAACCGGATCGTGTCCGCGTCCAGCGCCTGCAGCAGGCCCAGCCCGAACGCGGCGGTCTTGCCGCTGCCGGTCTGCGCCTGCGCGATCACGTCGCGGCCTTGCAGCATCGGCGGCAGGCTTTGCGCCTGCACCGGGGTCATCCCGGCATAGCCGAGCGTGTCGACGCTGGCGAGCAGGGCGGGTTTGAGCGGAAGCGTGCTGAAAGCGGTCATCCGTGCATGATCGCATGGCGGCCGGCATGGCATGGGCTTGCATCCGGTCGCCGGCTCGCGGACCCTGTACGGCCATCGCCCCACGAATCGCCGCCATGGACACCGTTTTCATCGAAGACCTGCGCATCGACGCCGTCATCGGCATCTACGACTGGGAGCGCCGGGTGCGGCAGACGCTGTCGTTCGACATCGAGATGGCGTTCGACAACACCGTGCCGGCAGGCAGCGACGACATCGCGCTGACGCTGAACTACAAGGAGGTGTCCAGGCGCCTGATCGATTACGTGGGCGCGTCCAGCTTCGGCCTGGTCGAGACGCTGGCCGAACGCTGCGCGGGGATCATCCGCGAGGAGTTCGGGGTCGGCTGGGTGCGCCTGAAGCTGTCCAAGCCGGGCGCGGTGCGCGGCGCCAAGGCCGTCGGCGTGTGCATCGAACGCGGCACGCGGACTTAGAGCCTCTTGAATGCCTCCGCATAGCCCGCGTTGTCTTGCCGTGGCCGTCAGGTGGTGGCGCGTGGCGCAGCGCCTGCCTGGCTGGCAGGCCAAGCCGCGCGCTGCCGCATGGCGGCCACGGCAAGACAACCCGAAGGGCCGGGTCTGTTTGCCCGCATGCCAGCGTCATCACTCAGTCATGGACCGACGTCCACTCCTTCATTCTTCCTTGGCCTGCGCGCAAACAGCTCCCGGCGCGGGCCATGCGGAGGCATTCAAGAGGCTCTAATGATGGCGCGTGTCTACCTGAGCCTGGGTTCCAACCTCGAACCGCAGCGCCACCTGCCGGCGGCGATCGTCGCGTTGCGCGAGCGCTTCGGCGGGATCGACGTGTCGCCGGCGTATCGCAGCAAGTCGGTGGGCTTCGACGGCGCAGACTTCGTCAACCTGGCGGTGGGGCTGGACACCGGGCTGTCGCCCGCGGCGCTGAACGACTGGCTGCATGCGCTGGAGGACCGCCATGGCCGCCGCCGCGACGTGCCGCGCTATGCGGACCGCACGCTGGACATCGACATCGTGTTCTACGACGCCCTGGTGCTCGACGGCCCAGGCCACCTGCAGATCCCGCGCAAGGAGCTGCGGCACGCGTTCGTGCTGCGGCCGATCGCCGACATCGCGCCGGCGTTCCGGCATCCGGTCAGCGGGCGGAGCATGGCCGAGCTGTGGGCGGCGTTTCCGGCGGGGCACGAGCCGCTGCAGGTCGAAGCGCTGCCGGATTGAGTGAAGCGCACTGTCGCACGGATGCGGCGGGTGCTAGAAAGGGCGCACTCGCGATCCACGGACGAAGGGGGAGAGACGCATGGCCGGGAAATTCGCACGCAGTTGGGCGTTGATGAAGGCGAGCGCGGCGGTGCTGCGTTCGGACAAGTCGTTGCTGGTGTTTCCGTTGCTGTCGGGCCTGTGCACGCTGCTGGTGGCGGCCAGTTTCCTGGTGCCGGTCGGCATGGCGATGGTCGGCCAGCAGCAGGCCGGCGAGCAGATCGGGCGGCACATGTCGGCGGGCACCTACCTGCTGATGTTCTGCTTCTACCTCGTGCAGTACTTCGTGATCATCTTCTTCCAGACCGCACTGACCGGCGTGGCGCTGATGCACCTGCGCGGCGAGCCGGCCAGCGTGGGGGCCGGCTTCGCGCTGGCCCGCGCGAGGCTGCCGCAGATCCTCGGCTACGCGCTGATCGCCGCCACCGTCGGGCTGCTGCTGCGGATGGTGCAGGAGCGGCTCGGCCTGATCGGCCGGCTGGCGGCCGGCTTCATCGGGCTGGCCTGGACCGTGGCCACCTTCCTGGTGGTGCCGGTGCTGGCCAGCGAGGGCGTCGGCCCGGTCGATGCGGTGAAGCGCAGCGTGGAACTGCTCAAGCGCAGCTGGGGCGAGAACCTGATCGGCAACGGCGGCATCGGCGTGGTGTTCGGCCTGCTGATGGTGCTGGCGGTGCTGCTCGGCGCGGCGTTGATCGGCGGCGCCGTCGTGCTGCAATCGGCCGCCGCGATCGTGCTGGCGGCAGTCGTGGTGGTGCTGGGGCTGACCCTGCTCGGGCTGGTCCAGGCGTCGTTGCAAGGCATCTACTCGGCCGCGCTGTACCGCTACGCGGAAGCGGGCGAGGCCAGCGTCGGCTTCGACCAGGCGCTGCTGCAGCAGGCCTTCGCGCCGAAGAAGAAGTAACCGGTACGCGGACCACGCAACCGCGAAGCCCGAGCATGCCGCAATACCCTCCCCTGCTCTGTAGGGGAGGGCAAGGCTGGGGTGCTCTTGGTGCTCTTCGCGAAACTCACACCGACAGCGTGCGCCCGCCGTCCACGCGGATGATCTGCCCGGTGACGAACGGCGCATCGCGCAGCAGCCACAGCACCGCGCCGGCGACATCTTCCGGCGTGCCGGCGCGCTGCAGCGGGGTGCGTGCCAGCATCGCCTGCTGGTCGGCGTACGGCTTGCCGTCGCTGGGCCACAGCACCGCGCCGGGCGCCACGCCGTTGACGCGGATCTCCGGACCCAGCTCCAGCGCCAGCGAGCGGGTCATCGCGGCCAGCGCGGCCTTCGCCATGCAATACACGGTGT
This sequence comes from Rhodanobacter sp. FW101-FHT13A11, assembly GCF_058790335.1. Taxonomy (NCBI): domain Bacteria; kingdom Pseudomonadati; phylum Pseudomonadota; class Gammaproteobacteria; order Lysobacterales; family Rhodanobacteraceae; genus Rhodanobacter; species Rhodanobacter sp. FW101-FHT13A11. The sequence goes on from NZ_JBYTCN010000006.1 coordinate 128,868, forward strand.
GTTCCGCCAGCGGACGCTCGGCGTAGATGTCGATCATGTTGACGATGCCGCCGCGCGCCTCGCGCAACGCCGGGATCGCCGCCTGGCTGAGGAAGAACGGCGCCTGCGCGTTGGAGGCGAACAAGCGGTCCCATTGCTGCGGCGTCGCCGTGCCCAGCGGCGTGGGAAAGAACGCCGAAGCGTTGTTGACCAGCGCATCGAGCCGTCCATAGTGCGCCAGCAATTGCGCGATCAGCGCCGGCAACGCCGGCAGTTCGGCCAGTTCGGCCTGCAGCAGCAGGGTGCTGCCGCCGCGCTGTCGCTCCAGTTCGCCGGCCAGCGCGCGGACGTCGTCGGCGGAGTGGCGGTAGTGCAGCGCCAGGTCGTAGCCGGCCGCGTGCAGCGTGCGCGCAGTCACGGCGCCGACGCGCCGGCCGGCGCCGGTGACCAGGGCGACGGGGCGATCATGGCGTGGCGGCATCGTGCGGCTCCGGCGGCTATGCAGGCCCCAGCTTGCCGCAAAGGCGGCAGCGCGTCATCCCGCGCGGCTCAATCAGCCGGCGGCCTGCGCGGCGCGTGGTCGGCAGCCTTGTGCGCGGTGGCGGCGACCTTGCGCGCTGTACCGGCGTCCTCGAACGCGAACTCGCCCTCGAACATCGCGATCGCGGTGCGGGCGACCTGTCCGGTGTCGTGGTGCGCGTAGGCGCCGACGCCGAGCGCGCCGATCACCGGCAGCCAGCGCGCAACCCCGCTGCCCAGCGTGCGCCGGGTGAGCTTGATGCCGACCTGCCTGGCGATGCGCTCGACCACGCCGTACGACGCCTGCCGGAACACCAGCCGGTCGCCCATGCGCACCACCAGGTCGCGGAATGCCTGCGCGGTGGTGTGGCGGAACAGGCACCACAGCATCTGCTCGCGGCCCAGCGTGGCGTGGCGGCCGTAGGCCGCGGCGATGTCGCTGACCATCTGCGCCTGGATCTTCCAGATCGCGAGCAGTTCCGGCAGCAGGGTCAGCCAGCCCAGCGGGCCGGGCGGCAGCGCCAGCGAGCCGGCGGTGAGCGCGGCGCGCCGGGCGGCGCGGCTGGCCAGCCGACGCACTGCGTCCGCGGGAGCCGTGCTGCCGGCGACCGAGCTGTCCGGCACGTGGCTGACGAAGTCCAGGATCGCCTCGGCGATCCGGCCGCGCTCGGCCGGTGCGATCACCGCGGGTACCTGCTTGCTGTGCCGGGTCATGTGCGCGATTCCGTGGCCTCCATCGGCGCAGTCTAGGAGCCCGGCGTGAAGCGCGACCCAACGGCGTGCCGTGCCGGCCACGGTTCCCCCGCCAGGCATGACTTTCGGCGCAGGCAGGGTGGGATAACATTCAGTAATGTTATAACATCACAAATCTTCCATGTGCGCCTTGTTCGTTCCTTGCCGGGATTCCTGATGAAACCTTCCATGCTTGCCCTGAGCCTCGCCGTCGCGCTGGGCACGACCGCCGTCCGCGCTACCGGCGCGGCCCCGCCGCCGTCCGCCGATGCTCCTGTCGCCGCCGCGGATACGGAAAGTCGTACCGAGGGCGGCAGCCGCAACAAGCCGTCGGCCCAGGTGAAGGATCTCGGCGCGGTCTCGGTGACCGGCGCGCTGGACCAGGCGCGCAACGCGCTGTCGCCGGATACCGGCTCCAGCCAGTACGTGATCGACCAGCAGGCGATCGCGCAGCTGCCGCTGGGCGCCTCCACGCCGGTGAACCAGGTGCTGCTGCAGGCACCGGGCGTGGTGCAGGATTCCTACGGCGGCGTGCACGTGCGCGGCGACCACGCGAACCTGCAGTACCGCATCAATGGCGTGATCATCCCCGAGTCGATCGGCGGCTTCGGCCAGAGCCTCGACGCGCGCACCATCCGCACCGTCAAGCTGCTCGACGGCGCGCTGCCGGCGCAGTATGGCCTGCGCACCGCGGCCGTGGTCGACATCACCACCAGGAGCGGCAGCGAACTGGGCAATGGCGGCAGCGTGGGCATCACCGGCGGCAGCAACGGCACGCTCAGCCCGAATGCGTCGGTCTGGGGCAGCAACGACCGCTGGAGCTGGTTCCTCACCGGCAACACCATGAAGAACGACGCCGGCATCGAGAACCCCACGCCGAGCAAAAAGCCGATCCACGACCACACCAACCAGGCGAAGGGCTTCGGCGACATCAGCTACCTGATCGACAACGACACCCGCCTGAGCTTCCTGTTCGGGGCGGCCAACAACCGCTTCCAGATCCCCAACAATCCGCACCAGACGCCGCAGTTCGGCTATCTCGACATGGTGGACTTCAACTCCGCCGATCTCGATGGGCGCCAGCGCGAGAACACCCGCTTCGGCGTGCTGGCGCTGCAGGGCAAGCTGGGCGCGACCGACTACCAGGTGTCGGTGGGCCAGCGCTACAGCAGCCTCGCCTACAGCCCGGACCGGATCGGCGAGCTGATGTTCAACGGCGTCGCCTCCGCCGTCAGCCGCAGCAACCGCGCCAGCACCCTGCAGGCCGATTTCGCCACGCCGCTGGGCGACCGCCATACCCTGCGCTATGGCATCTACGGCAGCTTCGAGCGCGCCATCAGCGGCAACAATGCCTGGGTGTTTCCCGCCGACGCCGGCGGCAACCAGACCAGCACCACGCCGATCAACATTCTCGACGGCAGCCGCCTCGTGGCGAAGACCTGGTCGGCCTACGTGCAGGATGAATGGAGCATCGGCGACGACTGGACGCTGAACTACGGCCTGCGCGGCGACCGCTACCAGCTGGTGCGCAGCGAGAGCCAGCTGAGCCCGCGCCTGGGCCTGGTCTGGCAGGCCACCGGCAGCACCACCGTCCACGCCGGCTACTCGCGCTACTTCACTCCGCCGGCGACCGAGATGATCGCCAGCTCGAACATCGCCAAGTTCGACGGCACCACCAATGCCGTGTCGGACATGGGCAACAACACGCCGCTGGCCGAGCGCTCGGATTATTTCGACGCCGGCATCTCGCAGAACATCGGTTCGGCCTGGACCGTCGGCGTGGACGCCTACTACCGCAAGGTGCGGCGCCTGCAGGACGAAGGCCAGTTCGGCTCCGCGCTGGTCTACTCCACCTTCAACTACGAAGCGGGCCGGGTGAAGGGCGTGGAGTTCACCGCCAACTACGAGCACGGGCCGCTGTCCGCCTACTTCAACGCGTCGCTCGGCAAGGCGATTGGCAAGCGCATCATCACCAGCCAGTACAACTTCGCGCCGGACGACCTGGCCTGGGTCAACAACCACTGGATCTTCCTCGACCACGACCAGAGGCTCACCTCGTCCGGCGGCATCAACTACGCGCTGGACGACGGCACCAGGATCGGCGCCGACTACCTGTTCGGCAGCGGCCTGCGCAAGGACGGCGCGGTGCCGAACGGCGCCTCGTTGCCGGCGTACTTCCAGCTCAACCTCAACCTGTCGCACGACTTTGCGTTCGAGCGCTTCGGCAAGCTGCACACCCAGCTGGCGCTGATCAATGCGCTGGACCGCACGTACGAACTGCGTGACGGCAGCGGCATCGGCGTCGGTGCGCCGCAGTTCGGCCCGCGCCGCGGCGTGTACCTGAGCCTGCAGAAGGATTTCTGATCTCCTTCGCAACCCGCATTCGTTTGTAGGAGCGCACCCTGTGCGCGATGCTTTTGCGCGACGTGACGAAGAGCATCGCGCACAGGGTGCGCTCCTACGGTTGCATCAGGGGGAGTTGGCGCGAGATGCGCAAGCCCATCCGCTATGCTTGCCGCGTTTTTCATGACCGGCAACGACCATGTCTTCCCGCCTCCCCGAACCGACGGCCGAAGAACGCGCCCATTCCGACCGCCTGCTGCAGTTGCTGCGCGAGCAGATCGCCTCGCACGGGCCGATGCCGTTCTCGCAGTACATGGAGCGCTGCCTGTATGCGCCGGGGCTGGGCTACTACAGCGCGGGGCGCACCAAGTTCGGTGCGGCCGGCGATTTCGTCACCGCGCCGGAACTGGGCGGCCTGTTCGCCGGCTGCGTGGTCAACGCGGTGCAGCCGGTGCTGGCGATGCTGGGCGAGCAGGCGGATTTCCTCGAGCTGGGCGGCGGCAGCGGCGCGTTCGCCGAGGCGGCGCTGAAGGCGATGGCGGCCAGCGGCACGCTGCCGCGGCAGTACCTGATCCTGGAGCCCAGCGCCGACCTGCGCGAGCGCCAGCGCGAGCGGCTGCGCGCCAACCTGCCCGCCGAGCTCCACGCCCGCGTACAGTGGCTGGATCGCCCGCCCGAAGAGGACTGGCGCGGCGTGCTGTTCGCCAACGAGGTGATCGACGCGCTGCCGGCCACGCGTTTTGCGATGCGCCAGGGCGAGGTCTACGAGGAGCACGTGGCGCTCGATGGCGAAGGCCGGCTGATCCGCGTCGACCGCCCGGCCGACGCGCTGGTGGCCGGGGCGGTGCGCCACGTCGAGCGCGACCTCGGCGTCGATTTCACCGATGGCTACCGTTCGGAGATCCTGCCGCAACTGCCGTACTGGGTGCAGGCGGTGGCCGGCGCGCTGGCCGCCGGGCTGATGCTGTTCATCGACTATGGCTACGTGCGCCGCGAGTACTACCTGCCCGAGCGCGACGACGGCACCTTGATGGCGCACTATCGCCACCACGCGCACAACGACCCGCTGTACCTGCCGGGCATGAACGACCTCACCGCCTCGGTCGACTTCACCGCGCTGGCCGAGGCCGGCAACAGCGCCGGCTTCGGCGTGGCGGGCTACCTGCCGCAGGCGCAGTTCCTGATTGGCGCGGGCTTGCAGCAGGTGTTCGAGGAGGCCCAGGCGAAAGTCGCCGACGAGCACGGCCGCTACCGGCTGGCGCAGCAGGCGAAGCGGCTGATGCTGCCCGAGCAGATGGGCGAGCTCTTCCAGGCGATGCTGCTGGCACGCGGCCTCGATGCGCTGCCGCTGCCGGCCGAGCTGCTGGCCGCCGACCAGGGCGGGCGGCTTTGAGCCCACGCGCGCCGTCGCAACCGCCGGTGCGGCTGCGCTGGCACGTCTGGTGGGTGCTGCTCGGCGCGCTGATCATGCTGTGGACGCTGTGGATGGCGCTGACCCCGGACCCCGGCATCACGCTGGATTTCCCGTACGGCGACAAGCTGCTGCACGCGACCACCTTCTGCTGCCTGATGGGCTGGTGGGGCAACGTCTATCGCGAGCGCCGCCCGCGCGGCTGGGCCGCGCTTGGCTGCCTGGCCTTCGGGGTCTTCATCGAGTTCGCGCAGTGGCTGGATCCGCCGCGCGACGCCGATGCGCTGGACGTGCTCGCCGACGGCGCCGGCATCCTGGTCGCGCTGCCGTTGCTGCGCACACCGCTCGCCAGCGTGCTGGCGAGCGTGGAAGCGCGTTCAGTGCGCCGGCAGCGGGACTGAACCGGCCGCTGCCGGCGTCGTCGCCGAACCGGCCGCCGCAGGGGCCGCGACGGGCTTCGCCGGCAACGGTTCCACCGGCGTGGCGTCGGCCGGGCGGCGCGCCAGCTGGCCGCGCTTGAACAGCTCGCTGGCGACCTGGTAGTAGGCCACCGCCTGGTCGATCTGTTCCTCGTTCTGCGGCACGATCGGGGTGGCATCGCCGCTGGCGTAGTCCGGCTTCATCTGCTCCAGCTTGCGCTGCGGCTCCAGCACGGTGAGCACGTCGTGGTGCAGGTAGCCGAGCTTCTCGTAGGTGGCCGGGAAGGCGCGCTCGCGGCCGGGCTCGAGCTGGAACAAGTCGTAGCCGAAGAAGCGCGAGCGGTAGCTGAAGTTGAGCAGGCCGAGCAGGGTCGGCGCGATGTCCACCTGGCCCATCAGGCGGTCCACCCGCTGCGGCGGGATGTGCTTCGGCGCGTAGATCCACAGCGGCACGTGGTAGCGGTTCACCGGCACGCTGGTCTTGCCCGCGCTGGAGGCGCAGTGGTCGGCGGTGATCACGAACACGGTGTCGTCGAAATACGGTTTCTCCCTCGCGCGCCGGATGAAATCGCCGATCGACCAGTCGGTATACGCCACCGCGCCCAGGCGGGTGCCGTTGGCCTGCTTCACGCGGCCTTCCGGGAAGGTGTACGGCCGGTGGTTGGAGGTGGTCATGACGTGCAGGAAGAACGGCTTGCCTTCGGCATGGATCCGGTCCATCTGGCCCAGCGCCAGCGTGTACAGGTCCTCGTCGGCCACGCCCCACACGTTCTCGCTGTGGATCGCGGCGGTCTTCGGGATGTCGCGCCGGTCCACCGCGCGATAGCCGTTGTGGCTGAAGAAATAGTTCATGTTGTCGAACTCGCCGTAGCCGCCGTAGACGAAGTCCGACTGGTAGCCGCGATCGTTGAACACGGTGGCCAGCGAGAACAGGTTCTCGTTGCCGTGCTCCTTCAGCAGCGAATCGCCGGGCGTGGGCGGCACCGACAGCGACAGCGCCTCCAGCCCGCGCACGGTGCGCGTGCCGTTCGCGTACAGGTTGTCGAAGAACAGGCTCTGGCCGACCAGCGAGTCGAGGTAAGGCGTGATGTGGTCCGGGTTGCCGAACGTGCCGAGGTAGTCGCCGGACAGGCTCTCCACGCTGATCAGCACCACGTTGAGGCGCTTCTCCGGGCCGACCCGGCGGATCGCGCGGGTGAGGTCCTGCGGGTCGTCGCTGACGTAGGTCGCCTCGGGGGTCTTCAGCATCTCGCGCACGCGGCGGAATGCCTCGTCGTCCGGCAGCGTGCGGTAGAACTTCGCGTAATCGAGGTGGCTGCTGCGGAACGCGTTGAAGAACTGGTAGATGCCGTTGCCGGCCAGCTCGTTGACGTAGTTGTTGCCGGTGCGATCCTTCATGCTGCCGTTCACCGCGGCCGTCGAAATCGTCGTCAGCACCAGCCACAGCAGGGCCACCTTGCCGCGCTGCCAGAAGCGGCTGCCGTCGTCGCGCACGTGCAACGCGCGCCGGCCGATCGCGAACAGCACCAGCGTGCCCGCCGCCAGCAGCGCCAGCCAGCGGCCGATCGGGTAGGACTCGCGGATGTTGCCGATCACCTCGTTGGTGTAGACCAGATAGTCCACCGCAATGAAGTTGAAGCGCACGCTGAACTCGTTCCAGAACACCAGCTCGGACGCCGCCACGAACAGCAGCCCGTACAGCAGCGCCAGGGCCAGCCCGTACAGCACCCACTGGCCGGTGCGCGAGGCATAGGCGAAGCCCGGCAGCGGCAGCACCAGCAGGAACGGCAGCACCAGCGGCCAGGTCATGCCCAGGTGCGCGCGGTAATGCAGGTACAGCGCGCCCAGGCACAGCGCGTACACCAGCGCCAGCACCAGCAGCCACGCCAACCAGCGCGCCAGCCCGGACACGGTGGCGTGCCGCGTCGGCACCAGCCACAGGAACAGCACCATCGGCCACGCCACGTAGACGAAGGTGACCAGGTCGTAGCCCAGGCCCACGCCGAACGCGTACAGCAGGTTCAGCGGCGTATGCGGCACCTCGCTGCCGGACATCGCCAGCAGCACCACGCGGGTGGCCAGCGAGACGATCAGGAAAACGACGGCCAGCCACCACAACGGGCGGAAACGCTGACGCAGGGGCGAGGTCGGGGTGAAGGCGCGCGGCACAGGCAACTCCAGCTGGGATCATGAGAGCGATGCATGCCCGGGCGGGCATGGATATCCGGGCTTTATACCGCGGATCCGCTTGGCGAAGGATGAGTCCGCAGCGCGGCGATGGCCTCGACGCGGGCCCGCTCCATCGCCTGGCCGATCGCCGGGCCGGCCAGGCCCTGCGCGACGAAGCCGGCGGCATCCACCGCCGCGGCCGCCGCGCGCGCGGCGCGCAGGTACGCCGCTTGCGGGTAGTCGTCGTCGCCGTGGCCGAGCCGGCCGCGCTTGTCGGCGGCGCAGGCGGCGAGGAACGCGTCCAGCCGGGCCGGCCGGCGCAGGGCGTCCAGCGCGCCCAGCAGCTTCAGCACGGTGGCCGGCTTCAGCTCGAACGCGCGGTGCGCGTTCAGGTGCTCGCGGCAGACCAGTTCGGCCAGCGCGGCGTGCTCGTTCGGCACCTTCAGCCGCGCGGCCAGCGCGTGCAGCGGCGCCACCCCGCGATGCTCGTGGCCGATGTGGCGTGGCAGCTCGCCGGCCGGGGTCAGCGCCTTGCCGAGGTCGTGGGTCAGCGCGCAGAAGCCCACCACGTCGTCGCCCGGCGCCAGTCGCGCTGCCGCGTCCAGCACCATCTCCAGGTGCACGCCGGTGTCGATCTCGGGGTGGAACTCGGCGCGTTGCGGCACGCCGTACAGCGCGTCGACCTCGGGAAACAGCACGGCCAGCGCGCCGCATGCGCGCAGCACGCGCAGGAACATGGACGGCTGCGGCTCGCCCAGCGCCTTGCGCGTCTCCGCCCACACGCGTTCCGGCACCAGGTGGTCGACCTCGCCGTCGGCCACCATCTGCCGCATCAGCGCCATCGTCTCGTCGGCCACCGTGAAGCCCAGCGGCGCGAAGCGCGCGGCGAAGCGCGCCACCCGCAGCACTCGCACCGGGTCCTCGACGAACGCCGGCGACACGTGGCGCAGCACGCGCGCCTCGAGGTCGCGCACGCCGCCGAACGGATCGGTCAGCGCGCCGTGCCCGTCCTCGGCGATCGCGTTGATGGTGAGGTCGCGCCGGGCCAGGTCCTGCTCCAGCGTGATCGTCGGGTCGGCCTGGAACACGAAGCCGTGGTAGCCGCGTCCGCTCTTGCGCTCGGTGCGCGCCAGCGCGTACTCCTCACCCGTCTGCGGGTGCAGGAATACCGGGAAGTCCTTGCCCACCGGCGTGTAGCCCAGCGCCAGCAATTGCTCCGGCAACGCGCCGACCACCACGTGGTCATGGTCCACCACCGGGCGGTTCAACAGCTTGTCGCGGACCGCGCCGCCGACCAGGTAGATGTGCATGGGGGGATTCTGCCATGCGCTCGCGCCGAGCCGTCAGGATCAGGCCGCCCGCCGCGCCGCGACGGCCGTCACGTGCGCCTGTGCAGGAAAACGTGGCAGGCGCGCTCGCCCATCACTTGCCGGGTGCAGGCGTAGCCCAGCGCCGGCAGGTCGATGCCGGCGAGCAGGTGTTCGCCGCGGCCGAGCAGCACCGGGCGCAGGGCGAGGTGCAGTTCGTCGACCAGGCCGGCGCGCAGGTACTCCCGCACGGTGGCCACGCCGCCGCCGAGGCGCACGTCGCGGCCGCCGGCCGCGTCCTGCGCCTGGCGCAGGGCGGACTCGATGCCGTCGGTGACGAAGTGGAACGTGGTGCCGCCGGCCATGCGCAGGCTGGCGCGCGGATGGTGGGTGAGCACGAACACCGGCACGTGGTAGGGCGGCTCGTCGCCCCACCAGCCTTGCCAGCTTTCGTCCGGCCAGGGGCCGCGCACGGGACCGAACATGTTGCGTCCGAGGATCCAGGCGCCGATGCCGGCGAAACCCTGTTCGGCGAGGTCGTTGTCGACGCCGCTCTCGCCACTGTCCTCGCCCTGCATCCGCCGCCACAGCCGGGTGGGGAAAAACCATTCCATCAGTTGGGGGCCGCCGACGCCGAGCGGATGCTCGAGATCCTGGTCCGGCCCGGCGCCGTAGCCGTCGATAGAAAGCGAAAAACTCTGCACTCGAAGTTTAGACATGTCGTGGTCCGCCGCGCCGCCGCTCGATGGGATGAAAGCAATTTAAGGCAATTCAAGAGGACGGAGGCAATTAATGCGGCCCTTCGTTACGGATCGGCCGCGTGGCCGACTGGCTACGGGCCTGCCCGCTGTCTTCGCCGTTTGATTACCTCCGTCTCCCCGTGCAGCCCGGCCGCGGCCGCCTACCGCATACCGGAATCGCAGACGATGGCCACGCGGGCGATCCGGTTCGTGCGGATCGTGACCTCGACGGTTTCGCAACGCGGCCACGCGGCGTGCCGAACGTCGACGCCGACCTCGTACGTGCCGGCGGGCACGGCCACGGTGAACTGCCCCTGTTCATCGGTGATCGCGCGGGCCACGACGCTTCCCCGGGCGTCGCGCAGCTGCACCGTTGCCCTGCGGTAGGGGCTTGCGTCCGGCCCGCCCGCTCGCTGCGGCCCGGGGCCGGCGGGCGACATGCGCACCGTCCCGCCCACTCCGGTGACATGGCTCGCACCCATGCCGGCCCATGCCAGCACGGCGATTGCACCGATGCCCAGTACGTACGTGCGGATTCCGTGGCCCATGGGATCGACTCCGGCAGGTTCGGCTTCGAAACGCACCACGGCCGAAGCAAGCGTCTGATACCTGCCGTGGCGTGCGCAAGCCTAACCGTTTTCGAGGCCGCAGGCCGCGCCTGTGTTCCAGGCCGTGCGCGGCGTGGCTTTATGCTGCCGCCACCCTCACGTAAGCTGGCGCCGTGAAGTGAAAGGCGGCCACAGGGGGCTTCCGGGCATGGTGGACAAACAGGCTCATCCGCTGTTGCGGGATCGCGCCGTGGGCCTGTCGGCGGAACTGGTGCGCCAGCTCGACGAGGCGGTGGACGCGGTCGATCGCCGGCAACCGGAGCAGGCCGAGGCGTTGCTGGCGGAATTGCTCGCGCGGGAGCCGGCTTGTGCCGAAGCGCGGCGCCTGCTGGGCGTGGTGCAGCAGCTGCGCGGCGAGCATGCGCTGGCGGTGGCGAACCTGCGGCAGGCGGTGGCGCAGAACCCGGACGACGCGCTGGCACAGATGAACCTGGGCATCGCGTTGCAATCGGTGGGCGAACCGGAGGCGGCGCTGGCCGCGCTGCGGCGCGCCTGCGGGCTGGCGCCCGATTTCGCGCCGGGCTGGTTCAACTACGGCCAGATGCTGCTCGCCCTGGGGCGGCCGGTCGGCGCGATCACGGCGCTGCATCGGGTACTCGACCATGACCCGGACCACCCCGCCGCGCGCCTGGTGCTGGCCGAAGCGCAGGCCGGTCTCGGCGCGGCGGCCCAGGCGGCGGCGAATTACCGCGAGGTGCTGCAGCGCCGGCCGGCCAGCGCGGAGGCGTGGACCGGCCTGTGCAACCTGGCCGGCGAGCGCTTCGGCGCGGACGATGTCGCCCGGCTGCGGCAGGTGCTGCAGACCGCGTTGCCGACGCCCGCGGTGCGCACCGCGCTGGGCTTCGTGCTGGCGCGGGCGCTGGAGGACCAGGCCGAATTCCACGAGGCGTTCCGCGTGCTGCGCAAGGCCAACGCGCAGGCGCGCCGGCAGGTGCAGTGGAACGCGAGCGCGGAGCATGCCCGCGCCGAGGCGATCCTGGCGGCCTTCGCCAGTCCGCTGGACGGCGCGCGGGAGGCGTCGGCGGACGGGCAGGTGGTGTTCGTGGTGGGCCTGCCGTGTTCCGGCGCCGCGCTGGTGGCGCATTCGCTCGCCGCACACCCGCAGGCCGGCGGCGACGACCGGCCCGACCTGCAGCAGGTGATCCAGGCCGAGTCGCTGCGCCGCGGCCCGGTGGGCGCGCGGCGCGCAGGCACGCAGACGCCGGAAGACTGGGCGCGGCTGGGGCGCGACTACCTGGCGCGCAGCGACTCCCGCCGCGGCGGCAAGCCGTGGCTGGTCGACGCCTGCCTGCCGAACTGGCTGCTGCTCGGCGCGGCCATGACGATGCTGCCGCAGGCGCGCGTGGTGAACGTGCGGCGCGACGCGCTGGAGACCTGCTTCGACTGCTACAGCCAGCTGTTCGCCAGCGGCAACGAGTTCAGCTACGCGCTGGACGACCTCGCCGGCTACTGGCACGACTACGACCGGCTGCTGCGCCACTGGCAGGCGCTGTATCCCGGGCGCGTGCTCGAGCTGACCGGCGAGTCGCTGCTGGCCGAACCGGAAGACCAGCTGCGCCGGGTGCTGGCGTTCTGCGGGCTGGACGACGATCCGGCCTGCGCGGCCAGGCTGCGGGCCGAGCGCGGCGCGCGTGCGGACGTGGCGCGCGGCGCGCTGTACGGCAGCGAGCTGGACCGCTTGCGGAAGTTGCTGGACGCCGCCTGAGATTCAGCGCCGCCGCCTGCGCTGCGCGGCCAGCCGGCGTTGCCGCGGCGGCTCGTTGAGCAGCACCGGCAGCCACGGCGTCAGCGCTTGCGGCGCGATGCCCAGCGCGGCGTAGCCGTCCACCTTGCCGACCGAGTCGGTGCGCAGCGAGCGGAAGTTGTCCAGCGAGAAGGGCTTGCCGGGCAGCAGCTCGGCGAACCGCGCCTGCAGGTGGCCGAGGCTGTCGGGCAAGGCGATGACCGGCGTGCGCAGGCCGGCGGCCGCGCGGATCGCGCGCACGATCTCGCCCAGCGTGAGCACCTCGGGGCCGTACAGCTCGAAGCTGCGCCGCACGCCCAGCTTCTCGTGGTCGACGCAGCGGGCGATCGCCTCAGCCACGTCGCCCGCCCAGGTGGGCGCCATCCGCGCCTGCGCGCGCGCCAGCGGCAGCGCCGGCATCTGCCGCAGCAGCTTGGCGAAGCGGCTGACCAGGCCGTCGCCGCGGCCGAAGATCACGCTGGGCTGGTAGATCGTCCATGCCAGCCCGGAGGACTTGACCAGAGCCTCGGCCTCGCCGCGGGTCTTCAGGTACTGCGACAGGCCCTGGCCGGCCTTCAGCGAGCTCATCTGGTGCAGGCGCTCCACGCCGCTGGCGTGGCAGGCGGCGATCAGCCGGCGGGCGAGTTCCACGTGCGCGCGCTGGAAGCTGTGCCGCCCTCGCGGGTTGAGGATGCCGACCAGGTTGATCACCGCGTCGGCGCCGGCGAGGTGCCGGCGCAGCACGTCGTCGTCGTAGACGTCGGCGCTGCGCACGCTCACCCCGGGCAGCACGCCGAGTTCGCGATGCTGCTCGCGGTTGCGGCTGAGCAGCACGATGCGGTGGCCGTCGGCGGCCAGCCGCGGCACCAGATGGCTGCCGACGAAACCGGTGCCGCCGAGGATGACGAGTTGCCGTGCGCTCATGCGAAGGCTCTCCTGAACTCAGGGCGTGGCGGCCGCCGCGCTGGCCGCTGCGGCCGGGGCGACGGCCGGCGGGCAGTCAACCGGGCGGCGCACCGTCGCGGCGGTCGGCAGGGCGTACGGCTGGCCGATCGCGCTCATGCGGTCGGCCAGCGATACCACCGGGCCGCCGCTCAGGCGCCAATCGTAGATCACGCTGAACGCCATCACCCGCGCCACGTATTCGCGGGTTTCCTTGAACGGCATGGTAGCCACGAACAGGTCCGGCGCCAGCGTGCCGCGCGCGGCCAGCCACTGCTCGACCTTGTTCGGCCCGGCGTTGTAGGCGGCGCTGGCCAGCCACGGCGAACCGTTGAAGCGCGCGGCCATCTGCGCCAGGTAGCGCGTGCCCAGCGCAATGTTGGTGACCGGGTCGTACAGCGTGTCGCCGCCGCCCCAGTCGAGGCCGTTGCGCTTGGCCACCAGCGCGGCGGTGGACGGCAGCAGCTGCATCAGGCCGCGCGCGTCGGCGCCGGATTGCGCATCGCTCACCCAGGCGCTTTCCGCGCGCAGGATGCCGTAGGCCCAGGCCGGCTCGACGCCGGCCTGTTCGGCCTGCGGCACCAGGCCGTCCTGGCTGGCCAGCGGGAAGCGCAGCTCGTACAGCCGCAGCGCCTCGCCGCTGTTCAGGACGAACACCGCGCGGTCGTACCAGCCGCGGCGGTTGGCCAGCACGACGGCTGCGCGCTGGGTGGCCGGGTCGGCATCCTGCAGCGCGCGCGCCCATTCGCGCCGGGCCGGCTTCGGCAGGTCCACCGCGTACAGCTCGAAGGCGCGGCGCAGGCCGGGGTTGGCCAGCAGGGCCTGCTCGCGCTGCGGGTCGTCGGTCGGGGGCAGCGGGCAGATCGCGTACGGCCGGTCGAGCCGGTCGGCGGAGAGGAAGCCGAAGAAGGTGGCCTGCCCGGCCTGGGCCTCGAACAGCCGGCGTGCCTCGTCGCCGCGGTTCAGCGCGGCCAGCGCGCGGGCGCGGAAGTAGCGCCACTCGCCGTCTTGCTGCTGGTCGGCGGGCATCGCGTCGATGGCGGCCAGCACGGCGTTCCAGTCCTGCCGGGCCAGCGCCACGCGGACCCGCCATTCGCGGGTGCCCTCGGACTGCGCGGCGGCGGGCAGCGCGATCAGCCGGGCCAGCGCGCCGTCGTCGAAATCGGTGGCATGGAACAGCGCCAGCGTGCGCAGGATCCGGTTGCGCTGCGTTTCGCTGAAGGCGAAGTGCGAGCGCAGTTGCTGCCACGCAGTGTCGGCGCCGTCGACCTGGCGCCGGGCCAGCCGGGTCAGCGCCAGCGCGGCGGCCTCGCGCTGGCGGGGCTGGTCGGGCCAGCCGGCGGCGGCGGCCAGGGCGGCGGCCGGATCGCGCAGCGCCAGCGCCAGTTGCTGTGCGCTGCGGCGGCCGGGTTCGCCCAGCCAGTCGGCCAGGCTGGCGATGGTGCCGGCCTGGCCGGCGTCGGCGGCGCGGTCGATCCGCGTCCACAGCCGCGCATCGGTGAGCAGGCCCTGGTCGTGCGCGGCGCGGAGTACCGGGTCGCAGGCGTCGGGCAAGCTCGGCCGGGTCCACAGCTCGGCCAGGTCGCGCTCGAAATCCAGCGCGGCGCCGCCGGCCAGCCGCGCCTGCAGCGCGTTGCAGCTCAGCGCATCGCCGAGGCCGGGCTGGTACAGCGCGAGGAAGCCGCTCCAGTCCTGGCGCCGCGCCAGTTCCAGCAGGAACGCGCGGCCCAGGTCGGCGGCGGGGATCCAATCGGGGTATTGGCGGAGATACGCCTCCACGCTGGCGCGGTCGACCTGCCGGATGTCGTGCTGCAAGGCCGCGGCCGGCAGGTACGGATACAGCGGATAGTCGCGCAGGCCGCCGGCCAGGCCGCGCCAGCCGTCGCCACCCTGTTGCGCGGCGGCGTAGGCCTGCTTGAAGGCCGCGCGCTGGGCGTCGACGGGTTCGGCGGCCTGCGCCAGTACGCCCGTCAGCAGCCAGCCGGCGACCAGCAGCCAGACGAGCAGGATGCGCCGCGGCGGGAAGGAAACGGACATGGGGGCTCCTGCGGTGGATCGCGGGCAGTGTAGTCGATGCGCCTGAACCGCTTGTCGCGGTGCCGTGAGCGCGTGGCGCCGGCCGGCGCTGGTAAGCTGCGGCGTTTGGCTTCCAGCATCCACGGGATCGGCATGTCACCAGCAGCTCCGCCTGTCTTTCGTCGCGTCTGGCCGGCGTGGCTGGCGCTGCTGCTGGCGGCACTGGCCGGGGCGACTTGGTGGTGGGCGATCGGCCGGCCGGTGGCGCTGCCGGATGCGCCGTCGGCGCGGATCGCCTGCGTTTCGTATGCGCCGTTCCGCCTGGCTGGCGAGACACCGCTGGATGCGCGTGCCTACATCAGCCCCGAACGCATCGACGCGGACCTGCGCGCGCTGTCGCAGCGCTTCGACTGCGTGCGCACCTACTCGCAGGGGCAGGGCCTCAGCGCGGTGCCGGAGATCGCCGGGCGCTACGGCATGCAGGTGCTGCTGGGGATCTGGCTGGGCGGCGACGCGAAGTCGAACGCGCAGCAGGTTGCGCTGGGCATCGCCACCGCCAACCGCTACCCGCAGGTGGTGCGTGGGCTGATCGTGGGCAACGAGGTGCTGCTGCGCGGCGAGCTGTCGCCGGCGCGGCTGGCCGGCTACCTGCAGCAGGTGCGCGCGGCGGTCGGCGTGCCGGTGACCTATGCCGACGTGTGGGAATTCTGGCTGCGCCACCCCGAACTGGCCGGCTCGGTCGACTACCTCACCATCCACATCCTGCCCTACTGGGAAGACCAGCCGGTGCCGCCCGAAGGCGCGGTGCAGCACGTGGCGGCGGTGTACGCGAAGGTGCAGCAGGCGTTTCCGGGCCGCCGCGTGATGATCGGCGAGACCGGCTGGCCCAGCGCCGGACGGCCGCGCCAGGCGGCCAGCGCCAGCGTGGTCAACGAGGCGCGCTACCTGCGCGAGTTCCTGCGCTACGCGGCCACCGTGCACATGCCGTACAACGTGATCGAGGCGTTCGACCAGCCGTGGAAACGCGCGCAGGAAGGCACCGCCGGCGGCTACTGGGGCATCTTCGACGCGCAGGCGCGGCCGAAGTTCGCCATGCAGGGGCCGGTGACCGAGGAGCCGCGCTGGTGGCTGGGCTGGCTCGCCGCCGCGGCCGGCGGCGTGCTGTTCGCGCTGGCCGGCGGCCGGCGCCGCCGCTGGCGCGGCATGCGCGGCTGGGCGGCCCTGGCGCTGGCCGGCGTGGCCAGCGGTGGCGCGCTGGCGTGGCAGTACCGGCAGATGCTGTACGCCTGCCGCGACGGCTGGGAGTGGGCGCTGTCGCTGGCGGCCTGCGCGCTGGCCCTGCTCACCGCACTGCGGCTGGCGCGCTGGATCGCCGCGCGGCTCGACGGCGATCCGGCGCCCGGCGCGCCGCCGCGCTGGCTGCGCGCCGGCTGGTTGTTCGCACTGGCGTATTACGGCCTGCTGCTCGCGGTCGACGGGCGCTACCGGGATTTTCCGCTGGGCCTGTTCTGGCTGCCGTGCGCCGGCTATGCGCTGCTCGGCTGGCTGGGCGAGCGCCGTGCGGCCGTGCCGCCGCTGCCGGAGGAACGCTTCCTCGCCCTGTGGCCGCTGCCGCTGGCCCTCGCGGTGCTGGTGCAGGAAGCCGGCCTCACCCCGGTGGCGTGGCTATGGCTGGGCCTGAACCTGCTGCTGGTGCTGCCGGTGTTGTTCGAATGGCGCCGGACGCGCCACTTGCCGGCGCAGCAGGCACAGGCAGCCGGCCAGTAGCGCCAGCGCACCGCTCTCGACGCAGTACAGCTGCAGCGCGAACACGCCCAGCGCAGCGGCCAGCCAGGCCAGCCAGGCCAGCCAGGCCAGCCAGGCGCGCCGTCGCAGCAGCGCCAGCGCGGTGGCGGCGAGCGCTGCGATGCCGTAGACGTCGTGGAGGAAGCCGAGCACCAGCCACTGCCGCCACTGGCACCACCACGGGCCGCCGGCGCTGCACTGCTGGCCGATCGCGCTGGATTCGACCAGGCCGTAGCGCAGCCAGGCGGCGAGCAGCGCCACGGCCAGCAGCGCCAGCCACGGCAGCGCCTTCTTCCATCCGCGCGCGCTCATCGGCGCCGGCCCGGCACGGGCTTGCCGCCGACGTGCGCCGGCAGGCGGATCTCCGCGGCCAGCGGCAGGTGGTCGGAGAACGCCTGCGGCAGTGCCCAGGTCTTCTCCAGGTGGACCGCCGGCGAGGTGAGGATGTGGTCCAGCGCGCGCCGCGGCTTCCAGCTGGGGAAGGTCGGCGTGGCCTGCGCCGGCGGCTGCAGGCTGGACTTGGCGAACAGCTGCTGCATCTCGGCGCTGCCCGGCTCGGTATTGAGGTCGCCCATCAGCACCGCATGCGGGAAGTCCTGCAGCAGCTCGGCGATGAAGCCGAGCTGGCGCGCGCGCGCCGGCGCGCTCAGCGACAGGTGCGCGATCATCACCGCCAGCGCATGGTCGCCTTCGCCGAACTGGGCCAGCAGCGCGCCGCGGCCGGGGATCCGGCTGGGCAGCGGGTAGTCCAGCACGGAGTGCGGCTCCAGCCGGCTGATCAGGCCGTTCGCCGAGTGCGCCAGCCTGGCCATCGCGCGGTTCGGCTGGTGGCTCCAGAACGGCAGGCCGGCGGTTTCGGCGAGGTAGCGGGTCTGGTTGAGGAAGCCCGAGCGCAGACTGCCGGCATCGGCCTCCTGCAGGCCGATCACGTCGAACTGCGCCAGTACCTCGGCCAGCCGGTCGAGGTTGTCCATCTTGCTGCGGCCGGGCAGCACCGCGTTGAAGCTGCGGGTGAGGTACTGGCGGTAGCGCTGCACGCTGGCGCCGGCCAGGATGTTGCAGCTCAGCAGGCGCAGGTGGCGCTCGGCGGGCGCGGCGGGGGAAGGGGCGGCACGGGTCATCGCAACACACTGCACGGGGGAGGGGACGCCCGCGGGCTCACGCCGGACGCGGCGGCCAGCATGCTCCCGCGGACGTGAACGGCGCGCCAGCCGCCGCGCCATCGGCGCCTACTTGTGCGCGAGCTCGCGCTGGACCAGCCATTGCGTCACCGCGATCATCTCGTCGAACGAATGCACCGTGGCCACGCGGTACTTGCCGTTGACCACGATGGTCGGGGTGCCGTCGACCTGCCAGCGCCGGATCAGCGCCAGGTCGTCCTTCAGCTTCGCGGTGACCTCGGGCGAGGTGGCGATGCGCACGAACTCGGCGCGGTTGACCCCTTCGCGGGCGTAGAAGTCGGCCAGTTCGTCCAGCGAGTTGATCGGGTAGTGTTCGGCGAACTTGGCGTTGAACAGCGGCAGGTGGGTGCGCTCGACCGCGCCGAGCTGCCTGGCCGCGTAGTAGGCGCGCGCATACGGCACCCACTCGGCGTTGAACGGCGCCGGCATCAGCTTGAACACCGCGCCCGCCGGCAGCTGCTTGCGCAGCTTCTCGGCGGCTGGCGCGAACTGCGCGCAATGGATGCAGCCGTAGGAAAACACCTCGACCACCTCCACCTTGCCCTCGCTGCCGTAGCGCTGCGCCGGCGCGGGCAGCGTGACGTACTCGTTGCCTTCGGTGTACGGCGCCGGCGTGCCGGATTGCGCGGTGCAGGCGCTGGCCAGCAGCAGGCCGCCGAGCAGGGTGAGTACGCGCAGGCGGGCGAATCGCTTGGACATGGATCTTCTCTTCGCGGGGGAGGGCGGCCCAGCCTACTTGCCGGCCGCTTCCTTCGCCACCAGCCACTGGGTCAGCTCGATCGCCTGCGGGTAGCCACCGGCGGAGCTGGCCGTGAAGCGGTACTTGCCGTTGACGATCATGGTCGGCGTGCTGTCCACGCCATAGGCCTTCATCAGGTCATCGGCGCGCTTCATCTGGGTGTTGACGCTGAACGAGTTGGCGACGGCGACGAACTCCTTCGGATCGACGCCGTACTTGGCGTAGAACCTGGCGACGTCCTCGATCGTGGGCCACGCTGCATGCGGCTTCAGCCCGCTGGACTTGAGGTTGTAGGTGGACAGCTCGCCGCTCTTCCACACCGCGTCGTACATCGCGTCGTGGGTCTTGTCGACCACGCCCAGCGCCTGCGCCGCGTAGAACGCGCGCTGGTACAGCGGCCAGTTCTCGTCCGGCCGGAACGAGGCGGCCAGGTAGTTCATCACCGCGCCCGGCGGCAGGCTCTTGGCGATCCGGTCGACGGTGGAATGGAAGCCGTTGCAGGCGGGGCAGCCGTAGGAGAACACCTCGGTCACCTCGATCTTGCCCGGGTGGCTGGTCGGCTGCGCCGGATCGATCCGGAAGTAGTGCTTGCCCTCGACCCAGGTGCCGTTGTCGACGAACGGCGCCGCGGCCGGCGCCGGAGCCGGTGCGGCGGCCGTGGCTGCCGTGCTCGCGGCGGCCGGTGCGGCGCTGCCGGATGCGGCGGGCGCGCTCGCGGGCGTGGCTGCGCTCGTGCCGGCGGCGGCAGGAGGGGTGGCCTGCTGGGCGGCGCCGGAGTTGCTGTCATGGCTGCAGGCGGCGAGCGCGAGCAGGGCGGCACACAGGAACGGCAGGCGCTTCAGCATGGCAAACCTCGTACGGTGGGGCATCAGACGACAGCGCCGACACGACGGTCGGCGCTGGGTCGGTCAGGGCGTGGCGGCCGGCTGGTTTCCGGCGCTGTGCAGGCCCTCGACGTAGCTGGCCAGGGCGGCGATGTCGTCGGCGCTCAGCTGCTTGGCGATCGTCGGCATGATCTGCGCGCGGGCGTCGTCGCCCCAGCTGGTGCCGTCGTGCCAGGCCTTCAGCGTGGCCTGGATGTATTGCGCGTGCTGGCTGGCCAGGTGCGGATACGCGGCACCCGGGTTGCCGCTGCCGTCGATGCTGTGGCAGGCCATGCAGGCGGGGATGCCGCGCGCGGCGTCGCCCTGGCGGAACAGCGCCTGGCCGCGCTCGACCAGCGCCTGGTCGGCCACGCCGGGCAGCGGGGTCTTGCTGGCGAAATAGGCGCCGACGTCGTGCATGTCCTGCTCGGACAGCGGCGCGGCCATGCCCATCATGATCGGGTTCTGCCGCTTGCCGGCCTTGAAGCTGGTCAGCTGGTGCACGATGTACTGCTCGCTCTGGCCGGCCAGCTTCGGGTACTGCGCGTCGCTGGAATTGCCGTCCATGCCGTGGCAGGCGCCGCAGACGGCGGCCTTGGCCTGGCCGGCGGTGGCGTCGCCCGGCTTGACCGGGGCGCTGGCCGCGGGCGCCGGGGCCGCGGCGGCCGGCGCAGTGCTGGCGGCAGCCGGGGCGGCGGTGTTCGGCTGGGTTTCTTGGGCCATCAGCGCAGCGCTGGACAGCGCGAACGCGAGGGCGATGGCGGACCCGAGAACCGCGGGCCGAAAACCAGCAGACCGAAAACTCATACACTTGACTCCCGAGAGACTTGCGGACACTGCCGGTGTTTGCGGCCGCAAGGCCCGCAACAGGCAGAAACCGCAGAATTATCCCTGCGCCACCATCGCTTGGTCAAACCATCCCCATGTCGAATCCCCTGCAAGGCGCGCAATTCGTGCTCGCCGCCCACCGCATCAGCCAGCTTCCCGCCGACCAGGGCGCCGAGGTGGCGTTCGCGGGCCGCTCCAACGCCGGCAAGTCCAGCGCGCTGAACGCGTTGACCGGGCACAAGGGGCTGGCGCGCACCTCCAAGACCCCGGGCCGCACCCAGCAGATGGTGGCGTTCAGCCTGCCGCCGTACAGGGATGTGCCGGCGTCGCGTGCGCAGGAGGCGCCGGAGCGACCGCCTGCCGCCGCCGGCGGCCCGCCCTCGTCCGACCTGCGGCTGATCGACCTGCCGGGCTACGGCTACGCCAAGGTGCCGCTGGAGATGCGCGAGCACTGGAAGCAGGAGATCGACCGCTACCTGCACCAGCGGCGCAGCCTGCGCGGCGTGGTGCTGATCGCCGACATCCGCCATCCGCTGAAGGAGTTCGACCGGACGATGCTGGATTTCTGCTTCGCCACCGGCCTGCCCTGCCACCTGTTGCTGACCAAGGCCGACAAGCTCTCCCGCAACCAGGCGATGCAGGCGCTGGCGGCGATGCGCAAGAGCTTTCCCGACGGCCTGCACGCCACCGCGCAGGTGTTCTCGTCCGCCGCCGGCACCGGCGTGGAGGAGGCGCGCGCCGCCGTGGCGGCGCTGCTGCTGCAGTCGCGTGAAGGCGCGCACCAGGACCACGAACGCTGACGCTGACGTGTAGGAGCCCGCTCGCGGGCGATGCTCTTGAAGCCGGGATTCGGGATTCGAAAAGCAGAGCATCGCCCGCGAGCGGGCTGCTACGCCCGGTCGCGAAGGGCGGTCAGCGGCATGTGGCCTCCATGAACACCGCGCACAGCGCTTCCATCCCGGCGCGGTCGTCCTCGTCGAAGCGGTCGGTGACCGGGCTGTCGACGTCCCACACGCCGAGCAGGCTGCCGTCGGGCTTCACCAGCGGCACCACGATCTCCGACTGCGAGGCGGCGTCGCAGGCGATATGCCCGGCGAACGCGTTGACGTCGCGCACCAGTTGGGTCTGCCGGGTCTGCGCGGCGGTGCCGCAGACGCCGCGGCCCAGCGCGATGCGGATGCACGCCGGCTTGCCCTGGAACGGGCCGACCACCAGCTCGTGGCCGTCGTACAGGTAGAAGCCGGCCCAGTTCACCTGCGGCAGGCTGTGGTAGACCAGCGCGCCGAAGTTCGCCGCGTTCGCGACCAGGTCGCGTTCGCCGGCGAGGATGCCGCGCGCCTGCCGCAGCAGGTCGTCGTAGTGCTCGCGTTTGCTGGCATACGTGTGGGATTTCAGTTCGAACATGCGACGCGTCCGGCGGCAAAGCCCGTATTATGCGCCGAGCCACCAGCATGGGTATGCGGCATGAGCCTGATCGAGCAGCGCGAAGGGATTGAGGCAGGGCGGCTGGACATGTTCGTGGATGGCGCATTCGCGTTCATCCTGACCTTGCTGTTGATCGGCGGCGACAAGATTCCCGACAGCACCGACAAGCTGCTGTATATGCTCGGCGGCGTGCCGGCGTTCGCCGTGTGCTTCTTTCAGATCGCCTTCTTCTGGCATGGCCATGTGCGCTGGCGCAAGCGCTGCCACAGCGCCGACAGCACCGGTCGCTGGCTGTCGCTGCTGCTGGTGTTTTTCGCGATGATCTTCGTCTATCCCTTGCACATGGTGTACTCGGGGGTGTTCAACAGCCTGAGTGGCGGCGCGTTGCCGAGCGATTTCCAGATGACCGGCGGGCCGGCCGACATGCGCGCCCTGTTCGCCTGTTTCGGCTTCGCCTATGCCTGCATGGCGGGCACGCTGACGTTGCTGTTCCTGCACGCGGCGAAGAGTGCGGCGAAGCACGGCTTCAACAACCTCGATGCGCGCCGCGAGATGCGCATCTGGAGCGTGCCGGCGGCAATCGGCCTGGCCTCGGCACTGACCGCACTGCTGCTGCCGCTGTCGGCACCCGGTTGGGCATGGTCGATCCCCGGTTTCATGTACTCGCTGTTGTTTCTGATCGGGCCGGTGGTACGCCGCTTCAACCGGCGTCACGGCGGCGCGGCATGACGGCAGCCGTGTTCATCGCCGGCACCGACACCGGCATCGGCAAAACCCATGCGGCGTGCGCGCTGCTGCACGCGCTGCGCGCGGCGGGCCGCGGCGCCTGCGGCATGAAGCCGGTGGCCAGCGGCTGCATGGAAACACCGGAGGGCCTGCGCAATGACGACGCGCTGGCGCTGCTGGCGGCCGGCGGCGACGCGAGCCTGCCGTACGCGCTGGTCAACCCGGTGGCGCTGCGCGAGCCGCTGTCGCCGCACCTGGCGGCGGCGCACGACGGCGTGGCGATTTCTCTCGCACCGCTGCGCGCGGCATTCGATCAATTGAGCGCCGGCCATCAATGCGTGGTGGTCGAGGGCGTCGGCGGCTGGCTGGTGCCGCTGGCGCCGGGGTTGCTGGCAGCGGACATCGCGAAGCAGTGGCGGTTGCCGGTGATCCTGGTGGTGGGCATGCGGCTGGGCTGTCTCAACCACGCCCTGCTCAGCGCGCGGGCGATCGTGGCCGACGGCTGCCGGCTGCTCGGCTGGATTGGCAACCGCGTCGACCCGGCGATGGACGCGCCGGAGGAAAACCTGGCCACCCTGCGCGAACTGCTGCCGGCGCCGTGCCTGGGCGTGCTGCCGCACGGCGTGGCGCCGGCGCAGGCGGCCGACCGGCTGCGTGCTGCCGTGGCGGCGTTGGTCTGAACTTCACATCCGGCATGCTGGGATAACCGCCTGCCCGAACACCGGAGACGCCATGGCCCGCAACCACTACTACCTCTCGATCGCCGACCTGGCCCATGCGCGCGGCGGCGATCCGCGCTTTGCGTACGACGGCGCCGGCCCGAACGACTTCGCCACAGCACTGCGGCAGGCCTTGCGCGACGATGCCCTGTTCCAGCGCTGGCGCGCGGCGCAGCCCGATCCGGATGCGGTGGACGGCAGCCTCGGCGCCACCGATCCGGCGGCGCAGGTGAGCGCGCGGGTTGCCGACCTGCGCACCGACGTGGACCTGGTCACCGACCTGCCGATGAGCGTGGTGCGCCACCGGCTGTACCTGCTGATCGGCGCGGCGTGGCAACTGCGCGACCTGCGCGCCGCCTGATACGCCGGGCCGCGCACGGTTTGGAAAGTGTCCGCGCTGTCGGTACAGTCGGCAGCCACGACTATCCGTGCCCGGCGAAGGGCATGCCACCCAGGGATCTCCGATGTTCCGTTTGCGCACGATTGTGATCGCCACCACGATGGCTCTGGCCGCCTGCTCGCAGCAGCCGAACGGAGCCGCCAACCCGCCCGCGCCGGCCGCCTCGGCGGCCAGCGCCGGCACCACCGCCCCGGCCGCCCCCGCGATGACCAGCAACCCGTTCTACAGTGCCAGCACGCTGCCGTTCCAGGCGCCGCCGTTCGACCGGATCAAGGATGCCGACTACCAGCCCGCGATCGAGGAGGGCATGCGGCAGCACCTGGCCGAGATCGAGAAGATCGCCAACGACCCGGCGGCGCCCACGTTCGAGAACACCTTCGTGGCGATGGAGAAATCCGGCGCCATGCTGAATCGCGTGATGGCGGTGTTCAGCGCGGTCACCGGCGCCAATACCGACGACGCGCTGCAGAAGGTGCAGGAAGACGAGGCGCCGAAGCTGGCCGCGCACCAGGATGCGATCCATCTCAACGGCAAGCTGTTCCAGCGCGTCGAGGCGATCTACAACCAGCGCGACACGCTCAGGCTCGATCCGGAATCCGCCCGGCTGGTCGAGGTGGTCTACAAGAACTTCGTGCACGCCGGCGCCAAGCTGTCCGATGCCGACAAGGCGAAGCTGAAGGACCTCAACAAGGAAGAGTCCACGCTGAGCACCGCGTTCACCAACAAGCTGCTGGCCGCCACCCGGGACGCCGCGCCGGTGGTCGCCGACAAGGCGAAGCTGGCCGGCCTGTCCGACGCCGAACTGGCCGCCGCCGCGCAGGCCGGCAAGGACCGCAAGCAGGACGGCAAGTACGTGCTGACCCTGCAGAACACCACCCAGCAGCCGGGGTTGCAGGACCTCACCGACCGCGACACCCGCAAGGCGCTGTTCGAGGCGTCGTGGAACCGCGCCGAAAAGGGCGACGCCAGCGACACCCGCAAGACGATCGAGCGGCTGGCGCAGATCCGCGCCGAGCAGGCGAAGCTGCTCGGCTATCCCGACTACGCCGCGTGGAAGCTGGACGACCAGATGGCGAAGACGCCGGAGACGGCGCTGAAGTTCATGCAGAACCTGGTGCCCGCGGTCACCGCCCGCGCGCAGGCCGAGGCGGGCGACATCCAGGCGCTGATCGACAAGCAGCACGGCGGCTTCAAGCTGGCGCCGTGGGACTGGAACTTCTACGCCGAGCAGGTGCGCAAGGCGAAGTACGACCTCGACGCCAGCCAGATCAAGCCGTACTTCGAGCTGGACAACGTGCTGCAGAACGGCGTGTTCTACGCCGCCAACCAGTTGTACGGGCTGACCTTCAAGGAACGCCACGACATCCCGGTGTACCAGCCGGACGTGCGCGTGTTCGAGGTGTTCGACAAGGACGGCAGCTCGCTGGCGCTGTTCTATTGCGACTACTTCAAGCGCGACAACAAGAACGGCGGCGCCTGGATGGACAACTTCGTGCAGCAGTCGAAGCTGCTCGGCACCAGGCCGGTGATCTTCAACGTGGCCAACTTCGCCAAGCCGGCCGCGGGCCAGCCGGCGCTGCTCTCGTTCGACGACGTGGTCACCATGTTCCACGAGTTCGGCCATGCGCTGCACGGCATCTTCGCCGACGAGCAGTACCCGACCCTGTCCGGCACCGCCACCGCGCGCGACTTCGTCGAGTTCCCGTCGCAGTTCAACGAGCACTGGGCCACCGACCCGAAGATATTCGCCAACTACGCCAAGCACTACCAGACCGGCGCGCCGATGCCGCAGGCGCTGGTCGACAAGGTGAAGAAGGCCGGCAAGTTCAACAAGGGCTACGACATGACCGAGCTGGTCGCCGCCGCCCTGCTCGACATGAACTGGCACATGCTCGGCGCCGACGCGCCGCTGCAGGACGCCGACCGGTTCGAGGCCGCCGCGCTGAAGAAGGACGGCATCGACCTCGGCTACGTGCCGCCGCGTTACCGCTCCAGCTACTTCCAGCACATCTGGGGCAACGGCTACGCGGCCGGCTACTACGCCTACCTGTGGACGCAGATGCTGGCCGACGACGCGTTCGTGGGCTTCAAGGAGCACGGCGGCCTGACCCGCGGGAACGGCGACCGCTTCCGCGCGATGGTGCTCTCGCGCGGCAACACCGAGGAGCTGGCGAAGATGTACCGCGACTGGCGCGGCCAGGATCCGCAGATCGAGCCGATGCTGGAAAACCGCGGGCTGAAGGACGCGCCGAAGAAGTAAGGCACTGCGTCATGCTTCACGAAGAAGGCCGGCATTGCCGGCTTTCTTCGTGAATGGCCGCCGACTCGCCAGTCGCGCTTGCGAGCTACTCGGTCCGGCTCAATCGGGCCGATGCTGGATCGTAGGCGTATTCGGTGATAGATCCGTCGACGATGCGCTTGACCGTCTCGTCGATGGCTTGGAGTGGCACTAGGAACCATTCCCTGGGCTTCACCGGGTTTCCGAAGCGATCCGGTATTGTCAGGTCGATCTGCACAGCGCCGAAGAGGCGATGGAACAGGTTTTCCATACGAGTGCGGTTGATATTGTGCAGCCGGTACTCGGCCACGATCTCCACGCCCGCCAGCAAGTAGGTGGCGTCGTTCTCCGCATTGGCGATGCGTGTTGCCACCTTGCCGCCGGTGACGCCGATCTTGTGGATCAACTCGCGGTGTTTGGCGATGAAAGGGTGTTCGGAGCGGCTGCGCAGCACGTAGATGGTGCCCGAGGCGATGTCGTCAGGCTCCGCCGTGTCGCCGAACAGCGGGCCGGCCTCGACCTTGATGATGCGGCTGCCGGTGCGTCCTTCGCTGTCCTTGTACAGCGCACGTTGCAGGGAGCGCAGCAGCAGGTCGCTCTCCGTGCCGTTGGAATAGACCACGCGCAGCCTCCCGTTGGTTTCGGCGTTCGGCGTCTTGTAGGTGTCGCCTACTTCGGCGACATACGCGACCAGCCCGCCCAGCACGAAGAAATCCCCTTTCTCGATGCTGGCATTCTTGCCGAAGGGCTTCGTCATCCAGCGCTTTTGCTTGAGGCCGGACTCCACCTCGTCGAAAAGTGGCTTGAACGTACCGAAGTCCGGGCATGGCGCACGATCGGCGATTTCCTCCGCCGCCTTGATCTCGGCATGCGAGCGCACGTGGCGCAACATGGTGATGTCGCCCTCGGCGGCCACGCCCAGTTCGGCGAGCAAGGCATCCTCGTCCAGCGCGTAGACGTCGGCCGCGACGGTGGGCGCACCGGCAAGCAGGCCTGGAGCGTCTAACTCGGCTAGGAGTACGCGCGCTTCGGGCGACTTGCGCAGTTGATCCAAGCGCACCGCATACAGCCGTTCGAAAATGTCGCGATCCTCGCCGTGCAGCGGTGCGCGACCCTGCGTCTGGTGGAAACGCAGGATGTCCTCGAAGCCGGCGATGATGCGCTCCTCGCGCGGCGTATGGCTGGCCGCCTTGTTTGGCGAAACTTCCACGCCCAGCGCGGCCAGCAGTTCGTCGGCGTCCATCTCAGTCATTGACTGCAGCCCCGCTGGCCTTGGCCTGCGCACGATAACGCGCAAGCGCGGCCACGCCTTCGGCCATCTTCTGCTCCCACGGGTCGGCCGCGTTGATATCCGGCAGGCGTCCGCGTTCCTGCTTGAACTGGAATGCTCGCCTGGCGAGATCGAAGGCCTCCTCCTCGCCGATCCTGATTTTCTTGGCGGCAATGCTGGCCTGGATCTGGCGCAACGACTTCTCGTCCATCGCCTTGGCCAGCACTGCGTAGGCCGCCTCGAACGGATTGATGGCGTCGATCAGGTCGATGTCGAGGTCGCGCACGTTGATGAACCTGCGAACGCCATCGATCAGGGCCGTGTTGCCTTGCTCCGTGGCGGCGCTGGCGCCGTCGTTATAGCTGCCGGCCTCCTCGGCCACCGCCGGGCCTAGCTCCAGTTTGGCCTGCTGGGTGATGTTCATTACCGCGATGGCGTGCTGGCGCACCGCCTCCTGGTCGCTGTCGCTCAACTCCGGGTAGCGCTCACGCACGATCTTGCCGAGGCGCTGCACGGTGAGTTCCTGCGGCACGGTGTTCTCGGCGTCCAGCGTGCCGCGCTCCAGCGCCGTCTTGTCCTGCAGGAAATCGGCGATGACCTCGTTCAGGTCTTCCTTGCAGATGCGCTTCGCCTCGCGGCTTCGGGGCGTGGCGAGGCCGTTGATCTCGATGTGCACTTCGCCGGTCTCCTTGTTCACGCCAAGGTTCCGGCCGCCTTTCACATAACCCTCCGCACCGTAGTCGAAGCCATCCTGCGGACCCTGGTTGCGTGGGGTGAACTCGTAGCGCGGCGCCAGCACCTGTTCCATCAGCAAGCTGGCGGAAATGGCCTTGAGCATGTCGTTAACCGCCTCGGCCACGGCAGATTGCTCGGCGGTCGGCTCGGCGATCAGATTGGTGAAGCGGGCGCGCTCCTTGCCGGGGGCGTCGCGGGTGGCACGGCCGATGATCTGCACTACCTCGGTCAGGCTGCTGCGGTAGCCGATGGTCAGCGCGTGTTCGCACCAGATCCAGTCGAAACCCTCTTTCGCCATGCCCAGCGCGATGATGATGTCTACGTGCTCGCGGTTGCCCTTTTGCGCCGGGTCTTTCAGCGCGGCCAGCACGCGCGAGCGCCGGGCCGGGTCACTGTCGTCCACCAGGTCGGCCACCTTCAGCGTGCGGCCGTCCTTCGCCTTGACCCGGTGGAAGCCGGTAGCCGCATCCACACCCTGCCACTCGCCCAGCGCGGACATGATCTCGTTGACCTCGCGCTCCTTGTCTTTCAGGCTTTCGCGCGAGTTGACGCTGGGAATGTGCACGATGGTTTTCAGCGCGGGGTCGAGCACCTTGGCCACCGCATCCACGTAGCGGCCGGTGTAGAAGAAGTAGCCGATGTCCAGCGACTTCAACCAGCAGTAGCCATTGAGCTGCTCGTAATAGGTGTAGGTGACGGTCTCGAAGCGGTTTTCGTCGGCGGGCAGCAGCACCGCCTCGCTGTCACCGCGGAAATAGCTGCCGGTCATCGCCACCACATGCGCCTGGTCGCGGGCGATCAGCGTGCCCAACTGCGCGCCCAGCTTGTTGTCCGGGTTGGCGGAAACGTGGTGGAACTCGTCGATGGCAATGAGCCTCTGGTCGAACGCCTCGATGCCCAGCTCGTCGATCGCAAAGCGGAACGTGGCATGAGTGCACACCAGCACCAGGTCGGCGCTTTGCAGGAACTCGCCCACCGCCTTGACCTTGCTGCGCGCCACCTTCACGTCGTCCACGCCGGGGGCGTTGCACAGGTTCCACTGCGGGGCCACCGTCCAGTCCCAGTAGAAACCGGACTGGCTCAGCGGCTCGTCGGCGAAGCTGCCGCCGATGGAGCGCTCCGGCACCACCACGATGGCCTGCTTGAGGCCCTGGTTGTGCAGCTTGTCCAGCGCGATGAACATCAGCGCGCGGGACTTGCCCGAAGCCGGTGGCGACTTGATCAGCAGGTACTGTTCGCCGCGCTTGGCCCAGGCGCGCGCCTGCATCGCCCGCATGCCCAACTCGTCGGCGCGGCTGGACGCGCCGGTGCGTGCCGTGGTGATGGAAACCGAGGGCACGGTGCGCTGGTTGGTGGGATTGGCCGTCGTGATCATGGGCAAGGAGGTTCTTCGTGGGCGGGGCGGGGTGGGAGCATTAAAGTCCGATCAAGTCTCCCGGAAATGTTGGTGTAACTCATTGTCATACAAGTGAATCATGTCGTGTCGATGGTCCAAGACGAGCTCAAACGGGCTCAAACGGGCTCAAACGGGCTCAAACGGGTCCTACTCGTCTCCGAGTGTGTAGAAGGCCCCCCGCCGTGTGCCGTGCTGCACCAGACGGCCCTCGCTCTTGAGGCGGGTCAGGAGTTTGGCGGCTTGGTCGGTACTCAAATGGCATAGCCCCATGACTTCGTTGCGCCGGATACGTTTGTGCTGGCGGACGTAATTCAAAACCATTTCAGGGTGCTGGATGGCGGCAAATCCCATCTGTCTTGTATAGGCCAGCTTGTCCCCGGTGACGCGATACACGTCGACCGACAGGGTGTAGCTGCGACTGCGCGTGCTGCCGTGTGCTTCCACCAGTCCGACCTCCATCAGTTGCTCCAGCGTGCGCCTGGCCTGAGTGGCATTGCGATGAATGTGCCTGGCCAGCTGATCGGCATCGAGGCGCTTGTGTTCGCGCAGCGCGGCCAGCGCAATCAGGCTGTCGATGGGCAGTTCGCCGTTCTGGCGGCCCTCCTGTTCAACAACCAGTTTCAGGAACGTCTCGTCGGCATCCACCGTGGCCAGTTGCAACACCACGTTGTTGGCGTCGGTTCGGCTGTAATCGGGCTCGGGGCGGCCAAAGCGCAACATGCCGCGGTAGATCTTGTCCACACCGCGGCCCGAGCGTTCGACGATGCCGATGCGCTTCATCGCATCGGCCAGCGCCCGATTGCGCGGACGCGGCTCGGTGGTCAGGAGATTGTCGAGCGTGACGCCTTCCACCAGCCCGCCGGGGTTGCTGATGGCCAAGCCATGATCGTCCAGCCGCACGTGCACGGCGCCCAAGTGGTGATAGTCCCGATGCACCAACGCATTGGCCACTGCCTCGCGGAACGCGCCCATCTCCACCCTGGGTACCGGCACGCGGAACAGTCCGACCTGTACCTCGTTCTCGGGGTTGTAGGGGCGGAAGTTGGTTTCCAGCCACTCCAGTGCCTTCAGCAGCGGAAAACGTCGAAACTCGTTGAACTTCACCGCGTCGCGCGCCAACACTTGAAACGCCAGTTCGTGCGTGGGCACGCGCTCGCGCAAGGCGGTTTCGCGGCCGATCACCAGTAAACCTGCCAATGTTGGCACGCGCTGGCCCGTCGCATCGCGGGTGGTGAAGCCCAATGCGCCATCCATCTCTTCGTCATCCAGTTCCAGCAGCACCCGATCGCCGCCGTACTGTTGGACAGCTTGTCGCAAGCGTTCGCGCTCCAGTGGGTCGAGGTCAGCCAGTGTGGTGCCGGCCACCGCCTGCGCGGAAACGTCGTTCAGGCCGAAGCGACTGGCGCGACTCGCGCGTTCATACGGCAGCATCGGCGCGCACTCAGGCTTGCCATCCGGCTTGAGGCGACGGCGCAGATAGACGCCTGCCGTCGTCGCGACCTCGCTCGCCGATTTGGATACCGTGATGCGCGCCACGCGTACATCGGAAATATCGAGCGATTCGACCGTAACCATCAGCGAAGGTGATGTTCTGGCTGCCACCAGGCCTGCCAAGCCGACCAGGTTCTGATGCGCCTCGTGCAGGCCAGTCGGCGTGCCGTCATCCTCCACCCCCAGCCAAAGTTCGCCACCTTCACTGTTGGCCAGGCCGACCAGAGCCTCAACCAGTTCGTCGTCGTGCAGGCGCCTGCGATCGCTCTTGAACTCCACCGTCATCGACTCGACCGAGGGCAAGGGCGATGCAGGTCCGGCGTGACGCGCGTTCATGCCTTCCTCCGTGTGGCTCGCTTCGCCGGGGCCTTCGCC
This sequence comes from Rhodanobacter sp. FW101-FHT13A11, assembly GCF_058790335.1. NCBI lineage: Bacteria > Pseudomonadati > Pseudomonadota > Gammaproteobacteria > Lysobacterales > Rhodanobacteraceae > Rhodanobacter > Rhodanobacter sp. FW101-FHT13A11. The sequence goes on from NZ_JBYTCN010000006.1 coordinate 159,987, forward strand.
GCGGCCGCGGTCATCTTCGTGTACAGCTCGAACAGCTTTTCCAGCCGCTCGGTGTCGTTCTTGAAGCGGCGGCCGAGGTAGATGCGTTCCAACACCTCGTCGTTGCGCTCGTGGGCGTGGCGCAGGTTGTCCGGCACCTTCTCAGGGTTGTACAGCTCGGCGATGGTGGCGGGGAAATGCGCCTCGCGGGCCAGCAGGATGTTTTCGGCGCACTCGGTGAGATCGGCCTTGTTCTGTGCGGTGAGCGGCGGCACGGGGAAGGTGTTCCAGCCGAGGGTGTTGGAGTAGCGGTAATCCGTCTTGATTTTTCCGCAGACGGTGGCAATCCAGACCAGATGCAGGCGCGAGGCGATCAGCGCGAGGTTCCAGAGTGGGGCGTCGTAGAGGCCGTAGGCCGCATTGGTCAACGTCGCTTTGTTGTCAGTCAGGCCAACCGGAAGATACGACCTGTTCTCCGAAGAATGGATCGGGACGACTATCGTCTTCTCCACCCCGATGCGCATCAATTTCAACTGATGCGGGCGCTTGCCAAGAATGGTTCTTGCCCCTTTGTCCGGGCTTGCCAGCCGTAGTTTACGCACGGCTTCTATGCGTTGGTGCAACGCCGGAATCTCCCGTGCCTCGTCCAGATGTGCGTCTTCGATCCAGATGCAAAACCGCGACCCACCATTGATGAAGTCTTGTGACCCGTAGATGCGGCGAACGAATCGCTCGCGCTGTGCTTCGGACAGAGAAAGCGACTCAAGCTCGTGGCGGGTAAGAAGAAGGTGTCCGCCATCGCTTGGCTTGTTGCCGAACTCCATCACGCCAAGCCCGGACATGGGCACGCTTTGCTTTTCGACGATGACGCGCGAACCGATGGTGAGATATGGCGTGATCGACGCGCCTTCACGCAGGACGACCGCTCCATCATCCTGATGTTCGTAGAGGCGTCGAGGTGCGTTAGTTGACGCGCCAATACCGACAATGGCTACCGTGACACCTGCATTGTGGCTGGCCAGGTTCACCCATTTGAACGAGGTATAGGCGAACAGGATGTCGCAACTCGCGTCGTAGACCATCGGCCACAGGATAGGCACCGACTGTCCCTGGCAGATCGAGTTCGTGCTCACGAACGCTGCGATGCCACCCGCGTTGGCGATGTAGTCTGCCGCCTTGATGAACCAGCCCGCGACATAGTCCAGAAAACCGGTCGAATTGGTGCGACCGTTTACGACGTCGCGAATCTCAGCCTTCTGTTCGGCTGTCTGCCACGTGTTGCCGAGATACGGCGGATTCCCGCAAATAAACGTCTCCCCGCCCTCGTTCTCGAAGTCGATCTCGGCCTGATCCAGCGGCGTCTCAAACAAATCGTCCGCCGCCAGCCTCACGCCCTTGCCGGTAGGAGGGCACACGGAAAGCCAGTCCAGCCGCAGCGCATTGCCGCGCACGATCCAGTTTTCCGCATCCAGCGGCAGGAACTCAGCCAGCGCTTCCTTCTGGCCGCGATAGAGCACGTCGCACTGGTACTCGGCGATGATCAGCGCGAGGCGGGCGATTTCGGCCGCGAAGTCGCGCAGTTCGATGCCACGGAAGTTGGTCAGCGGGATGGCGCTCTTGTGGTCCAGCTCGCCGCGACGGTCGTTGATCTCCGCTTCGATGGCACGCAGTTGCTTGTAGGCGATGACCAGGAAATTGCCGCTGCCGCAGGCCGGGTCGAACACGCGGATGTGCGCGATGCGCCGGCGCAATGCCAGCAGCTTGCGCTTGTCCATGCCGGCGGCACCGAGCTGCGCGCGCAGCTCGTCGAGGAACAGCGGGTTTAGCACCTTCAGGATGTTGGGCACGCTGGTGTAGTGCATGCCCAAGCTCCCGCGCTCCTTGTCGTCGGCCACCGCCTGGATCATCGAGCCGAAGATGTCCGGGTTGATCCTTTGCCAGTTGAGGTTGCCCGCATGCAGCAGGTAGCTGCGCGCCATGCGGGTGAAGCGGGGTGTTTCCACGCTGCCGGAAAACAGGCCGCCGTTGACGTAGGGAAAACCGTTGGCCCAGTTGGGAAGGCCGGCGCTGGCACGCTCGGCAGGCTTCACATTCATGGCGCGGAAGATTTCCGACAGCACCTCGTGGGTGTTGCCCGACTCGCGCTCGCTGAAGGTTTCCACCGTCCGGGTGAACAGGCCTTCGCCGTGGAAGATGTCGGTGTCCTCGGCGAAGAAGCAGAAGATCAGCCGCGCCATGAAGTGGTTCATGTCGGCGCAGCGTGCCTCGCCGGCCCACTCCGGATTTTCCTTCAACAGTTCGACGTAGAGCTTGTTGAGCCTGCCGGTGGCGCGCACGTCGACCGGGTTTTCCTTGATCTCCCTGACCGTGGAGATGCCGGCCAGCGGCAGGAAAAAACCGAAGTGGTCGGGGAAATCCGGATAGTCGCAGGCGATGGTTTCGCCACTGGCGAGGTCTTCGGCTTCCAGCGTTTCGCCATCGGTGGCGAGCAGGAACTTCGGCTTGCCCTTGGTATTGGCGGCGCTGGCGCGCAGCGCCTGCAGCGTGGCTTCGACATGCCCCGCCGCGCACACGGCCAGATGCAGGTGATTGCGCAGCAGCACCGCGCTGATGATCGCCGGGCCGGACACGTCCGAACAGTTGCTGTTGCCCGTACGCAGGCGCTTGAGCGCGGTTTCCTTGTGGCCGAAGGCGGCCAGCAAGGCAAACGGAAACTCAGGCCCGTCGAAGGGTTGCAGAGCAAGGTCGGATACGGCTTGTTCGATCTCTACGGCGTTCATGTGGTGCGATCGACAGGTTTTGCGGCCGGGGTGATTCCCGGCGCTCATACTACCGGGCTCCGTAAGGGTGACGCTCATGGTGACGGAGAGAGTCATTGAAACGATTGGGCCGCCATAGTTCGGGCCTGTTTTTTTGTGCGGTATGCCGCGCGCTCATCGCCTGCATGGAATAATCGGCCATACCCCGACCGGAGCCGCCCGCGCGTGGACAGCCATCATTTCCTGCAGACCGCGGTGGTGTTCCTGCTCGCCACGGTGATCGCGGTGCCGCTGACCAAGCGTTTCCGGCTCGGCGCGGTGCTCGGCTACCTGATCGCCGGCGTGGCGATCGGCCCGCAGCTGCTGGGCCTGGTCAGCGATACCGCGGGGGTCGCCGCGATCTCCGAGTTCGGCGTGGTGCTGATGCTGTTCGTGATCGGCATGGAGCTGTCGCCGCAGCGCCTGTGGGTGATGCGCCGCGCGGTGTTCGGCATGGGTCTGCTGCAGGTGCTCAGCTGCAGCGTGGCGATCGGTGCGGCGGCGTATTTCCTGTTCGGCCTGCCCGGCAAGGGCGCGGCGGTGGTCGGCGGCAGCCTGGCGCTGTCGTCCACCGCGTTCGGCCTGCAGATCCTGGCCGAGCGCAAGGAGGCCGGTTCGGCCTACGGCCGCCAGGTGTTCGCGATCCTGCTGTTCCAGGACCTGGCGGCGATTCCGCTGATCGCCGCGGTGCCGCTGCTGGCGTCGGCGGCGGGGGCGCAGAGTTTCGACCTGGTCGCGCTGCTGCGCACCACCGGCGTGATCGTGGCGGTGGTGGTCGGCGGCCGCTACCTGTTGCGGCCGGTGTTCCGCTTCGTGGCGCGCGCGGATTCGGTGGAGGTGTTCACCGCCACCGCGCTGCTGGTGGTGATGGGCGTGGCCCTGCTGATGGAGATGGCCGGGGTTTCCGCCACGCTGGGCGCGTTCCTCGCCGGCGTGCTGCTGGCCGATTCGGAGTACCGGCACGAGATCGAATCCAACATCGAGCCGTTCAAGGGCCTGCTGCTGGGGCTGTTCTTCATCAGCGTCGGCATGTCGATGGACATCTCGCTGCTGTTGCACCGGCCGGGCCTGCTGCTGGGGCTGGTGGCGGCGCTGCTGCTGCTGAAGAGCGTGCTGCTGTGGCCGCTGGGACGGCTGCTGGGCGGGCTCAACCGTTCGGACACGCTGCGCCTGGTGGTGCTGCTGGCCTGCGGCGGCGAGTTCGCCTTCGTGGTGCTCAAGCAGGCGGCCGAACAGCGCCTGGTCGGCACGGCTCAGCACGATGTGCTGGTGCTGGCGCTCACCCTCACAATGGCGCTGACCCCGCTGCTGGTGGTGCTGGCGGCGAAGGCGCTGAACGTGAAGCCGAAGAAGCCGGTGCGCGAGTTCGACACGATCGAGGCCGACACGCCGCGGGTGATCATCGCCGGCTTCGGCCGGGTCGGCCAGATCATCGCCCGGGTGCTGCGCGCGCAGGGCGTCCCGTTCGTGGCGCTGGAGCACTCGGCCGAGCAGGTGGACCAGTCGCGCCGCTTCGGCAGCATCAACCTGTTCTTCGGCGACCCGGCGCGGCCGGAACTGCTGCGCGCGGCGCAGGCCGACAAGGCCGAGGTGTTCGTGCTGGCCACCGACGATCCGGAGGCGAACCTGCGCACCGCCCGGCTGGTGCGGCGGCAGTACCCGCACCTGAAGATCATCGCGCGCGCGCGCAACCGCCAGCACGTGTTCCGGCTGATGGACATGGGCGTGGAGGAGCCGATCCGCGAGACGTTCCACTCCAGCCTCAAGATGACCCGCAAGACGCTGGAGGCGCTGGGCCTGCCGCACGAGCTGGCGGCCGACCGGGTCGAGCGCTTCCGCCGCTACGACGAGGACCTGCTGAAGAAGCAGGCGCTGGTCTACGACGACGAGACCAAGCTGATGCAGAGCACCCGCGAGGCGATGATCGACCTGCAGCGGCTGTTCGAGGCGGATGCCGAGCGCAGCGCGGAACGCGAGCGCCAGCGCGACGCCGGAGTGCCGCTGGCCGACGGCGACTGAGCGGGATCGTCCGCGTCGCGGAGGGCAAGGGCGCCGGGCGTGTGTCAACCGGCCGCCGGCTCCGGCGTTGCCCGGCAGCATGCTCCCCGATAACCGACCTGCTGCAGGCCCCGTGGTGATCCGCTTCGGCCGGCTTGGCGACACCGTCCTGCTGCAGCCGTTGCTGCACAAACTGCATTTGCGCTACGGCCGGCCGTGCCGGCTGCTGGCGCTGGGGGACTGGCCGCCCGTGCTGTATTCGGCGGCGCCCGAGGTGGCCGGGTGCATTCCACTGGATTCGCAGTACGGGCCGCTGTGGATGCGCCCGCGGCGTTGGCGCGCGGCGCTGGCGCTGCGGCGCCTGCGCGGCGCGCCGCTGTACATCAGCGAACCGCTGGAGCGCACGCGGACCAAGGTGCGCCCGATGCTGGCGCTGGCCGGGGTGAGCGCCGGGCACTGCACGTTCATCGAGGACATGCCGTCGATCGCGGACGAGCACTGGGTGGACATGCTGCTGCGTTTCGGCGACACCACGCCGCCGGCGTTCCGCGCCTCCTGTGCGCCGCTGGCGACGCCGGTGCCGGCCGCGCCGCAGCTGCGGGCCAGCGCGGCCGAGCGCGCCGATGGCGATGCGTGGCTGCGGGCGCACGGCCTGGCGGGCCGCCCGCTGGTGCTGCTGCAGCCCGCCAACAAGCGCACGATGCGCTGGAACGGGGTGCGTGCCGCCGGGGATGACGACAAGTCGTGGCCGGCGTCGTGCTGGGCAGCGCTGGCGCACGCCATCAGACGCCAGCTGCCTCACGCGCAGGTGCTGTTCTGCGGCTCGCCGGCCGAGGCGAGCTACCTCGATGCGCTGATGTCGACCGTGGGCCGGGGGCTGCCCCGGATCGCTGCCGCGGCGCTGCCGCTCGGCCGCCTCAAGGCCCTGCTCGAGGTCGCGCACAGCATGGTCTCGGTGGATACCGGGCCGGGACACCTGGCCGCGGCCATGGGCTGCCCGCTGGTGGTGCTGATGGGCTCCCGCTCGCCGCGGCTGTGGACGCCGCGCAGCGGCGCGGGCAGCGACGTGGTGGTGCTGGGCGGCCTGCCGGTGGTGCGGCGCGTGGACGAGATCGCCACGTCGCAGGTGCTGGATGCGTGGCGCTCGCTGCGCTGGCGCCACGCCGCGGCGATGGTTGCCGCGGCGGCGGAGGAGGACGCCGTGGCGGAAGCCTATTCGGCCGGCTGGGCCGGCTGACGCAGGGTCTGCCGCACGCTGGGGATCGCGTTGCTGCGCGTGGACAGCTCGTGCGCGATGTCGACGTAGCCCAGGTGCCGCGCCACTTCGGCGGCAGTGCGGCCGAACGCGTCCACCGCGCCGCGGTCGGCGCCGCGCGACAGCAGCACGCGCGCCGGCGGCAGCAGCGCGTGCATCGCGCAGGCGTGCAGCGCGGTGACGCCGCGCTGGTCGGCGTGGCCGACCTTGGCGCCGGCCTCCAGCAGCGGCGGCACCAGCGCGCCGATATGCGTGGCGTCGCAGGCGCTGCCGGGGCGCAGCTGCGCTCCCAGCAGCAGCAGCAGCGGGGTCTTGCCTTCGCTGTCGGCGTGGTTGATGTCGGCGCCGTGCTTGAGCAGGCTGTCGAACAGGCGGCGTGCGCGCAGGCTGTCGTTGTGCTCGAAGCCGAACTGCGCGGCGGCGTGCAGCGCGCTGCGGCCGGCGCCGTCGACCGCATTGACGTCGGCGCCGGCGTCGAGCAACTGCTCGGCGATTTCCGGGTAGCCCATCGCGGCGGCCACCATCAGCGCGGTGGCTTCGTTCGGCAGGCGCTGGTCGACGATTACCTGGTGTTGCAGCAGCAATGCCACCAGCGCTTCGCGCCGGGCGGCGACCGCGGCGGCCAGCGGCGTCACGCCGCTGTGCGCGGCCAGCGAGGGATCGGCGCCGGCGTCGAGCAGGCAGGCGGCGACCTCGCGGTGCCCGGCACCGCAGGCGCGCAGCAGGGCCGAGGCGCCCTGTTCGTCGCGGGTGTCCACGGCGAAGCCAAGCTCCAGCAGGCGCTGCACCGAGGCGAGGGCGCCGGCCGCGGCCGCGGCCGGCAGGTCGGTGGCGCGCAGCGGGCGGTGCGGCCGCGGCCAGTCGCGCCAGTCCAGCCAGCGCTCCACCGCCGGCAGTTCCAGCGCCAGTCCCAGCGGCGTCTCGCCGTTCGCGTCGGCGGCTTCGGGGTTGGCGCCGTGGGCGATCAGCGCGCGCGCCAGCGGCAGCGCCTGCGCACCGTGTTCCAGCGCGGCGAACAGCGGCGTACGGCCGTCGCGGTCGCGCGTGTTCGGATCGCAGCCGCGCGCCAGCAGGGCCAGCAGCAATGCGGGCTGGGCGTGGGCCGCGGCGAGCTGCAGCGGGGTGCGCCCGCGCGGGTCCGGGCCGAACGGGTCGGCGCCGCGCTCGAGCAGTTGCAGCGGCAGGGCGGTGCCCTGCGCCGCGCCGCCCAACTGGGCCAGCGCCCGCGCCAGCAAGCCGGCGCCGGCCGGGCTGGCGCCGGCCTGCAGCAGATCCTCCAGCGCCTCGGTCGCATCCGGCAATGCCGGCAGCAGGGCGTCGAACAGGCGCTGGCCGAGCGGCGGCAGCGCCGGCGCGTCGGCGGTGTCGGGGTCGTCAGTGCGCGGCGTCTCCAGCCGTGCCTCGGCGTCGAGGCCGTGATCGAGCAGCCAGCGGCGGGCGGCGGCCAGGCCGGGTGCGGCCAGGTCCAGGTAAAGCTGCGCCAGTTGCGGCTGCGGCCATTCGCGCACGCGTTCGGCGAAGCCCGAGACGATCGCCCAGTGGCCGAAGCGCAGCGCGTCGAGCAGGTGGGCGGGCGTGTCGCTGCCCTCGGCCAGCACGTCCTGGCTGAGGCTGGCCGGCAGCGGCGTGTCGGGGTCGAGCAGGGCGACCAGGTCCCAGCGGCCCGCGGCGGCGGCGTGGTCGAGCGCGCTGCGGCCGTCGCCGCCGGCGACCTTCGGATCGGCACCCAGCGCGAGCAGCGCGCGCACCGTCTCGACATGGGCGTGCGGCGACTGGCAGGCCAGGGTGAGCGCGTCGCGACCGTGGCTGTCGCGTGCGCCGGCGTCGGCCTTCGCCTCGGCCAGCAGCTGCACGATGCCGCCGGCGCCGGCGCGTGCCGCTTCCATCAGCGCGGTGCTGCCGTGGCGGTCGGCCAGGTTGACGTCGGCGCCGGCGGCGCACAGCGCGCGGACGATCTGTTCGTGGCCCTCGGCGGCGGCGGCGAGCAGCGCGCTGCGCTTGCGCGCGTCCACCGCATTGACCGCGGCGCGCTGCTTGAGCAGCAGCCTGACCCCGTCGGCGTCGTCGTCGGCGATGCCGGCGGCGGCGACCAGTGCCGGCTCGCCGCCGGCGGCCGGCGCCGGCTTGGCGCCGCGCTCGAGCAGGAATTTCACCAGCGGCCAGTTGGCGGCGCGGCAGGCGGTGGCCAGCGGGCTGACGCCGGCCTTGTTCAGCGCATCGATCGGCGCGGCGGCGTCCAGCAGCATCGCCGTCACGCCGGCATCGGCGCTGAGCACGGCGCCGTGCAGCGGGGTGTTGCCTTCGGCGTCGGTGACCAGCGGGCTGGCGCCGTTGGCGAGCAGGGTCAGCACCGCCTCGGCGCGGCCGTGCCAGCTGTCGCGGGTGGCGGCCAGCAGCGGGGTGATGCCGCCGCTGGCACGGTTCACGTCGGCGCCCCTGGCGATCAGCGCGCGCAGCAGGCGGGTATCGGGCAGCAGCGCGGCCAGCATCAGCGCCGGGCGCTGGTCGCGGTCGTCGGCGAGCGGCGCGGTATCCGGGTCGGCGCCGGCCTCGACCAGCGCCAGCGCGCGCTCGACGTCGCCGCCGCGGATCGCGGCCAGCAGCGCGGCGGCCTGCTCGGGCGTGCCGGCGGCGCGTTCCTGCTCGCTCAGCACCGGGCGCGGCGCGGCGGCGCGCGGGTCATGGTCGCCGCGCCGGCGCGGCTGGTGCCGCTCGCACAGCAGGGCGCGCAGGGTGCGGTTGGCGATGACCAGGCAGCCCAGCGGCAGCAGCACCACGCCGTAGATCGCCAGCGCGGCGATGCGCGGCTCCGGCGGCAGCACGCCGTACAGCCCGGTCAGCGCGATCGCGCCGAAGGCCAGCACCAACAGCGCGAACGCGGCCGGCAGGAAGTGGCTGAAGAAGCGTTCCTCGCGCGACAGGTGGCGACCGAACGCGATGCTGCGCAAGGTGGCGGTGAAGATCCACGAGCCGTCGCGCTGGCTCGGATAGGCGTCGTCCCACACGAACACCAGTCCGAACGCCGGCCACAGCCGCCACAGCGCCACCAGCGCCAGCACCATCGCCGCGGCCAGCGCCAGCGCCGCGCTGAGGCTGGCCCCATGGGTCAGCTGCAGCATCGGCCACGCCACCAGCACAAAAACCAGCGCGGTGTAGCCGGTGAACATCACCAGGTGGGCGGCACCGCGGCGCAGCACGGTGCGACCGAAGCTGGGCTCGGGATCGAAGCCGATCGCGTGGCAGATCGCCGCCATGGTCAGCGCATTGGCCAGCAGCAGCGGGATCAGGGTCAGCGGATGGCTGGCCAGCCCGGCGGCGGCGACCGCGATCAACCCCGGTACGAACCAGGCGAGGGCGTGCAGGAGGGGTGGGCGGCGGCGCGATTTGGGCTGGTTCATGGGGACAGTATAGAAATCGTTGGAGATGCAGGCGGTAACCAAGCGTTAACGCTCGACTTGGCCCCGCCTTGCCGCATGCGGCGGCATGGCGCGCGATTCAATCGTCCCGATCGTCCCGCGGGGAATGGGTATACGCGGGATGGTTGGCGCTGGCGAGGGTCTCCTGCGGCGGCAGTTGCAGGTGCCAGCCCTGCGTGCGCAGGTGCTCGAGCACCTGGAGGGCATCCTCGACCGGCAGCTTGCGCTGCTCGTCCAGCTGCACCTCCATTACGAAGCGCAATTCGCCCAGCAGCAGGGCCAGCGGTTCGGGCAGCGGGTCGAAGCCGTCGCGCTGCGCCAGCCACAGGTAGCTGTCGGCCTTGCGCACGCTGGCATAGACGAAACATTGCATGGTGCGACTCGCTGGGCAGTGGAGGGTGGCGGCGACCGCCGGCGGGGGAGGGTAGCAGTCCCCCTCGCCGCCGGGATCAGTCTGCCCATCCGCATGCAATAGCGGCGTTAGTATTTTGTTGCGACCGCACTTGCAACATCTTGTGCAAGAGGGCTAAGTTCCGCGCAGGTAGTTCAAACGCGTGTATGAATCAGTGCGTCCTACCTGCAGCCACCCGATAACCATCCAAGTCGCACAACAATATGCAGGAGCATGCGATGCACACGTCTCTCCGTTCCCTTTCGGGCGCAACCCGTCCATTGGCGCTCGCCGCGCTGAGCATCGCGGTCGTCGGTGCGCTGGTTGCCCCTGCAAGCGCCGACGCCAGCGCGTTCCAGCTCAAGGAAAACAGCACCAAGGGTATGGGTCGCGCTTACGCCGGCTCGGCGACCGCCGGCGGCGATGCCTCGGTGGTGGTAAACAATCCCGCGGCGATGACCGAACTGGACGGCACCTATTTCCAGGCCGATGTCACCGCCATCAATTTCAGCGCCAAGTTCAACGGCAGCGCGCACGACGTGCTGGGCCGTCCGATCTCCGGCGGCAATGGCGGCGACGCCGGGACCACCCTGCCGGTGCCGGCGCTGTTCCTGTCCAGCAAGGTCTCGGACAAGGTGCACCTGGGCTTCGGCTTCTCGGTCCCGTTCGGTTTCCAGACCGAGTACGACCGCGGCTGGGTGGGCCGCTACAACGGCGTCAAGTCCAAGTTCCAGTCGCTCGATGCCACCCTCTCGGCGTCGTACGACGTGACCGACACTTTTGCCCTGGGCGTGAGCGCGATTGCGCAGCGCACCTCGGCCGAGCTGACCAGCGCGATCAACTTCAACGCCGTGGGCCTGGGCATCCAGCAGGGCATCGCGGCGAAGACTGCCGCCGGTGTCGCGCAGATCCAGGCTGCGGCTGCCGCCGGCAAGATTCCGCCGGCGACGGCTGCCGCCATGATCCAGCAGGCCGTGCAGCAGGGCCAGGCCGCCGCGGCCGGCGTGGCGGCGGTGACGCCGCAGGGCGTGGATGGCTTCGCCCGCATCAAGGGCGACGATTGGGCCTACGGCTACCAGGTCGGCGCTTTCTGGAAGCTCACGCCGAACGACAAGCTGGCGCTGAACTACCGTTCCAAGATCAGCCATCGGCTCGAGGGCACCGGCAACTTCACCACCACGCCGGGCTACAACCTGCTGCTCGCCAATCCGGCGCTGGCCAGTTCGATCCCGCCGTTCGCCCACACCACCGGCACCGCCGGCTTCACCACGCCGGCCGTGTTCAGCGCGAGCTACTGGCACCAGGCGGAGAAGTTCGGCCTGGGCATCGACTTTGCCTACACCAAGTGGGACGTGTTCAAGGAACTGCGCGTCAAGTACGGCAACCCGGCGCAGCCCGACACATTCGAGACGTTCAACTGGCGCAACACGGTCTACGCCTCGATCGGCGGCGACTACTACCTCAACGACAAGGTCACGCTGCGCGCGGGCATCGCGGTCGACACCACGCCGACCTACAACGCGGTGCGCGACGTGCGCGTGCCGGATTCCACCCGCAAGCTGGCGACGGTGGGCATCGGCTACAAGGCGAGCGACCGTTTCGAGATCAACGCCTCGTATGCGCACATCTTCGTGAACCAGGCGCACATCAACAGCACCAGCTCCACGGGCGACGTGGTCACCGGCAACTTCGACGACTACGGCAACCTGCTCGGCCTGTCGGCGACGTACAAGTTCTGACGCCCGGCGTGTCGTAATCGTGCAAGTGAAACCTCCCCGCTTCGGCGGGGAGGTTTTTTTGTGCAAGGGATTTCAACCGCGGCGCAGCAGCAGGTCGAGCATGCGCCGGAAGCGTGCGCCGTAGGGCGGGTTGAGCAGGCCGGCACCGTTCCAGCGCGCCTGGCGGAACACCGGCTTCAGATGCGAGAAGGTGCGGAAGCCGGCCTCGCCGTGGTAGCCGCCCATGCCGGAGGCGCCGACGCCGCCGATCGGCAGGTTGTGCTGGGCAAAATGGAGCAGCGTGTCGTTGACGGTGACGCCGCCGGCCACGGTGCGCGTCAGCACGTGGTCGACCAGGGCGCGGTCCTGTTCGAACAGATACAGGCCCAGCGGATGCGGGCGGGCCGTCACGTAGGCGATCGCCTCGTCCAGCGAGTCGTACGGCACCAGCGGCAGCAGCGGGCCGAAGATTTCGTCCTGCATCACCGCCATGTGGTCGCCGACCTCGCTCAGCAGCAGCGGCGAAAGCCGGCGGTTCGCCGGGTCGTCGCCGAGCGTGTCCAGCACATGCGCGCGTGCGCCGGCGGCCACGGCGTCGTCGCGCAGCGCGACCAGGCGCCGGTACTGGCGGTCGGAAGCGATGCTGGCGTAGGGCGTGCCCGGTGCGGATGGCGGATACATCCGCGCCGCCACGTGTCTGGCTGCATCGATGAACTCGGTCGTGCGCGCGCGCGGCAGCAGCACATAGTCCGGCGCGACGCAGGTCTGCCCGGCATTGACCAGCTTGCCGAGCACGATGCGTTCCACCGCGTGCCCGAAACGTGCGCCGGGGCCGATGATCGCCGGCGACTTGCCGCCCAGTTCCAGCGTCACCGGGGTGAGGTTAGCCGCGGCCGCGCGCATCACGTGGCGGCCCACCGTGGTGGAGCCGGTGAACAGCAGGTGGTCGAACGGCAGGGCGGCGAAGGCCTGGCCCACGGCGGCGTCGCCGTTCACCACCAGTACTTCGTCGGCCGGGAAATGCCACGCCACCAGTTCCGCGAACAGCGCGGAGAAGCGCGGCGTGTACTCGCTCATCTTCAGCATCGCGCGGTTACCGGCGACCAGCGCGTCGACCAGCGGACCGGCCGCCAGGAACAGCGGGTAGTTCCAGGGCACGATGATGCCGACCACGCCGCGTGGTTGCGGTCGCAGTTCGGTGCGCGCGGGCAGGAACGGCCAGTCGGCCAGCCGCCGCCTCGGCTTCATCCAGCGCCGGCCGTGGCGCAGCGCGTGGCGCACCGCCGACAGGCTGGGGAAGATCTCCAGCAGCTCGGTCTCCTCGCGCGGGCGGTTGCCGAAATCGTCGTGGATCGCCGCGGCGATCTCCGCGCGATGGTCGGCGATCAGCGCCCGCAGCGCATGCAGGCGCCGGGCGCGGGTGCGCCAGTCGGGCAGCGGGTCACGCGCCTGGGCTTCGCGCAGGCGTCGCAAGGTGCTGGCGAGGTCGACATTTGGCGCGTCGGTCATGGTGTTTTGCTCAGGATTCGCGACGGAATTCGTCGAAGAAGGGGTGGTCGATCTCGTAGACCGTCTTCGGCTTCACGCCGATCAGCTTGTCCTGGAACAGTTCGACCAGTTGCTCGCCGTCGATCAGCTCGATCGGCACCACGCCATCGCGCGTCGCTTCGACCTCGGCGTCCTGGGTGAAGCGGCCGGTGGTGATGAACACGCCTTTCTCGGCGCGGCCGAGCAGGGCATTGCGGAACTCGCCCACTGCGCTGCGCGTGACGGTGTCCCTGTAGCGCTTGGCCTGGAACGCCACGCGCAGACTCACGAACGGGCTCAGGCGCAGCAGGCCGTAGCCATCGATGCCGCCGTCGCGCGAACGCTGGGTGACCTCGACTTCCTCGAACCCGTGCTCGCGCAGCAGGCGGCCGCAGATCAGCTCGAAGCCGTAAGGCGGCAAGGACTTGAGGATGTCGAGCAAACCGAGATCTTGCGACTCCTCGGGTGGCTCAGTGTCGGTCAGCTCAGGTTCGGCGTGAGGTTCCGTTGTCGCGTGCCTGCGCTCGGCTTGGTAGGTCTTTACCCGGTCGAGGAAGATGGTTCGTGCGGCGTTTTCGTCGAGGCGGGTCTTCCAACCCAGCGGGCTCAACGTCCAGGTGCCGCGTCTGCCGTCGTCCAGCAGGCCCTGCCACACCAGATACTGGCGCGCCCACTGCACCTGGTTGTGGAAGCGATTGGCGCCCGACTTGATGGTGGGCTCTGTGATCTCGGGCGGAAGGTGCAGTTCGCGTGCAATCCAGCGGGACACTTCCTGCGGCTTGGCCGAACCGCCGAGCGCGCGCAGGCAATCGAGCAATGGTCCCATCCAGCGGGTGAACTCGGCTTGCCCTTTTCTCTGCTTTGCCATGCCACGCTCCGTGCAATGGCTCGAAACGTACTCGCTGCGTCGGCGGCATGGCAATGCCGAAGAGCTTTCCCCTCACCCCGGCCTCTCCCCAAGCACAGCTTGGGGAGAGGGAGGCATGCTCTCCCGAATCCGGCCTTACTCCCCGATGGTGAGCAGCGACGCGTTGCCGCCGGCCGCCGTGGTGTTGACGGTGAGCGTGCGTTCGCCGGCGAAGCGCAGCAGGTAGTGCGGGCCGCCGGCCTTGGGGCCGGTGCCGGAGAGGTTCTCGCCGCCGAACGGCTGCACGCCGACCACCGCGCCGATCTGGTTGCGGTTGACGTAGCAGTTGCCCACGCGCGCGTGGCTGGCGATGTAGTCGACGGTGTCGTTGATGCGGCTGTGCACGCCCAGGGTGAGGCCGTAGCCGGTGGCGTTGATCTGCTCGACCACCTGGGCCAGCTCGCTGCCCTTCCAGCGGACGACGTGCAGTACCGGGCCGAACACCTCGCGGGTCAGCGTGGCCAGCGAACCGATCTCGTAGGCGCGCGGGGCGAAGAAGGTGCCGTGGCCGGTGGCCGCCGGATCGAGCGCGACCTCGCCGATCTTCTTCGCCTCCTTGTCCATGCGCGCGGCGTGGTCGACCAGGATCTTCTTCGCGTCCTCGTCGATCACCGGGCCCACGTCGGTGGAGAGCTGGCCCGGGTCGCCCACCTTCAGCTCGCCCATCGCGCCGGCCAGCATCGCGGTGACCTTGTCGGCGATGTCCTCCTGCACGAACAGCACCCGCGCGGCCGAGCAGCGCTGGCCGGCGGACTGGAATGCGGAGGCGATCACGTCCTTGACGATCTGCTCGGGCAGCGCGGAGGAGTCGGCGATCATCGCGTTCTGGCCGCCGGTCTCGGCGATCAGCGCGGCGATCGGCGCGTTGCGCGCGGCCAGCGCGCGGTTGATCGCCCAGGCGGTCTCGGTGGAGCCGGTGAACGCGACGCCGGCCACGCGCGGGTCGCGGGTGAGCGCGGCGCCCACGGTGGCGCCGTCGCCGGGCAGGTACTGTAGCACGTCGAGCGGCACGCCGGCCTCGTGCAGCAGCTTCACCGCGGCATGGCCGATCAGCGAAGTCTGCTCGGCCGGCTTGGCGATCACGCTGTTGCCGGCGGCCAGCGCGGCGCTGACCTGACCGAGGAAGATCGCCAGCGGGAAGTTCCACGGGCTGATGCAGACGAACACGCCGCGGCCGTTGAGGAACAGCTGGTTGCTCTCGCCGGTGGGGCCGGGCAACTGCTCGGGCTGGCCGAACAGGCGGCGTGCCATCGCGGCGTAATAGCGCAGGAAGTCGGCCGCCTCGCGGATCTCGGCGATCGCGTCGGGCAGGCTCTTGCCGGCCTCGCGCACGCACAGCGCGATGAACTCGCCGCGGCGTGCCTCGAGCTGCTCGGCGGCGTGTTCGAGGATCGCGGCGCGGCTGGCCGCGGGCAGGCGATCCCAGCCGGGCTGGGCGGCGACCGCGTTGGCCAGCGCCTTGTCGACGGTGGCGCCGTCGGCGCTGACGTAGCGGCCGACGGCCTGGCGGCGGTCGGCCGGGTTGGTCACCTGCACGGTCGGGCCGCTGGCGGTGGCGCCCGGCACCAGCGGGCCGGCGGTCCACGGGCCGGCGTTCGCGTTGACCGCGTCGGCCATCGCCTTCAGTTCGTTGTCGTTGGAGAAGTTGACGCCCATGGAATTCTTCCTGGAAACAAAATTCGAATGCTGCGCCAGCGCGGCATTCTCACCGTAGAGATTGACCGGCAGCGGGATGCGCGGGTGGGGAATGGAGGCGAAGCGGCGCACCGTCTCGCACGGGTCGGCGACCAGCTCGCGCACCGGCAGCGTCTCGTCCACCACGCGGTTGACGAAGCTGGTGTTGGCGCCGTTCTCGAGCAGGCGGCGCACCAGGTACGGCAGCAGGTCCTCGTGCGTGCCCACCGGCGCGTACACGCGGCACGGCACGTTGAGGTTGTCCTTGCCGATCACCTCGGCGTACAGGTCGGTGCCCATGCCGTGCAGGCGCTGGAACTCGAACGGCCGGCCGTGCGCGATGTGGTGCACGGCGGCGATGGTGTGCGCGTTGTGGGTGGCGAACTGCGGATAGATCAGCTCGCTACCGGCATCGAACAGCTTACGCGCGCAGGCGAGGTAGGACACGTCGGTGTTCGGCTTGCGCGTGTATACCGGATAGCCGGCCAGACCCTGCTCCTGCGCGCGCTTGATCTCGGCGTCCCAGTAGGCGCCCTTGACCAGGCGCGCGTACCAGCGGCGGCCGCTGCTGCGCGCGGTCTCGATCAACCAGTCGATCACGAACGGGGTGCGCTTGGAGTACGCCTGCACCACGATGCCGAGGCCGTTCCAGCCCGCCAGCGAGGGATGCATGAAGACGTCGCCGATGATGTCCAGCGACAGTTCGAGGCGGTCGGCCTCCTCGGCGTCGACCGACAGCGCGATGCCGTGCTTCATGGCGAGCTGCGACAGTTCCAGCAGCTTTTCGGTGAGCTGGCGCCGGGCCAGCTCGCGCTTGGCCACCTCATAGCGCGGGTGCAGCGCGGACAGCTTCACCGAGATCGAGGGGGCATCGGTATGGCTGGCGAACGGGCCGCGCGCGCCGAGTGCGGCGATCGCGCGGCGGTAGTCCTCCTGGTAGCGCTCGGCGGTCTCGGCGGTGAGCGCGGACTCGCCCAGCATGTCGTAGGAGTAGCGGTACACCGCGTATTCCTTCTTCGCGCAGCGGTCCAGCGCCTCGTCGATGGTCTGCCCCATCACGAACTGGTGGCCCATGATGCGCATCGCCTGGCGCACCGCCAGCCGGATCGCCGGTTCGCCGGCGCGGCCGACCAGCCGCTTCAGCGCGCCGGTGAAGTCGTGGCGGGTCTCCTCGGCCAGGTTCACCAGGCGGCCGGTGAGCATCAGGCCCCAGGTGGAGGCGTTGACGAACAGCGACTCGCTCTGGCCCAGGTGCTTCTTCCAGTCGGCCTCGCCTAGCTTGTCGCGGATCAGCTTGTCGGCGGTGGCCTTGTCGGGGATGCGCAGCAGCGCCTCGGCTACGCACATCAGCAGCACGCCTTCCTCGGAGGACAGGTCGTACTGGCGCATGAAGGATTCGACCGCGCTCTGGTCCTTCGCGCGCACGCGCACGCGCGCGACCAGGCCGGCGGCGAGGTCGATCACCTGCTCGCGTTCGGCGTTCGGCAGGCTGGCCTGGGCGAGCAGGTCGTTGACGGCTTCGGTTTCGTCGCGCAGCCAGGCGGCGGTGATGCGTGCGCGTGCGGGGATGTTGTCGACGGGGAGTTCGGGACTGAGGATGGGCTGGGTCACGGGCAGGTCGCGAGGATCCGCGGTGGCGGAGGGGAAGCGCGGATTGTACGCCGGGCCGTCGCGGAAGCGAGCGGATCGCGGCGCCGCCCGGGGGCCGGCGAGGGTGTCGCCGGGCCGGCACTCGAGGCGGCGCACGGGGCTGATCCAGATCATCGGGGTGCGACATTCTTGCCCACCGCCTCGCCGCGGCCTATCATTCCAGCGTTCCAGGCACGCCGGGTCCCCATGATCGTGCTTCGACCAGCTACCGCCGGCTTGCCCTGCGTGACGATGTGGCTCAAGCCCAATCGCACGCTCAGCCGGCGCGGTCTGCGTCGCTTGATCGTGGTTCTGGTGGCGCTGGTGCTGGCAACGGCCGGCCTGGGTGCGTGGCAGGGGAATGTGTTCGCTCCGCTGTTCGCCCTGGTCGAATCCGCCGCCGTGGCCGTCGCCTTGAGCGTGGCCTGGCGGGCCGGCGACCGCAGTGAGCGCATCACCCTCGACGCAGCGTCGCTGGAGGTGCAATCCCTGCCGGGCCGGCGCCGCACGCGTTTCCAGTCGTACTGGGTGCGCGTGCTGCTGGAGCCGGGTGACGGGCGTCGGCGCCTGCTGTTGTCGTCGCACGGGCGCGAGCTGGAGATCGGCGCTTTCCTGGCGGACCAGGAACGCATCGAGCTGTCGAAGAAACTCATGGTGTTGCTGGCCGATTTCAACGGACAGCCACGCAAGCAGGTTCAACAAAGGTGCAAGACATGACATCTGGCGGCATCAGGCGATCATTCACGGCAGCGGCGGCCCTCGCCCTTGCATCGTTCGGCAGCGTGGCCCTGGCCGCCCCCGGTCCGTGGCAGCTGAACATGGAGCGCGGCGCGAGCACCTGGTCGCAGGTGCCGTACCACCTCAACAACATTGCGCTGGCCGTGTGCACCGTGATCGGCGTGCTGGTGTTCGGCGCGATGTTCGTGGCGATGTTCCGCTTCCGCAAGTCGCGCGGCGCGGTCGCCGAGAAGTGGTCGCACAACACCACGGTGGAAGTGGTCTGGACCACCATCCCGGTGCTGATCCTGATCACCCTGGCCTACCTGGCCACCGGCGGCCTCGCCAGCTGGGCCGACACCACCGGCTCGCAGATGACCGTCAAGGTCACCGGCTACCAGTGGAAGTGGCGTTACGACTACGTCGATTACCTGGGCAAGTCGATCGACAAGGTCGGCTTCATGTCCAAGCTCGACTCGCAGAGCGACCAGACCCGCCAGCTCGGTTCCGGCCTGGACCCGTTCGCGGTGAAGGTCGGCGACGAAAGCACCTACCTGCTGAACGTCGACAAGCCGCTGGTAGTGCCGGTCGACACCAAGATCCGCTTCGTGATCACCAGCGGCGACGTGATCCACTCCTGGTGGGTGCCGGCGGCCGGCTGGAAGCTCGACGCGATCCCCGGGATCATCAACGCGGCCTGGGCCAACTTCACCACGCCGGGCACCTATCGCGGCCAGTGCGCCGAGCTGTGCGGCCAGGACCACGGCTTCATGCCGATCGTGGTGGAGGTCAAGACCAAGGCGGATTTCGCCAAGTGGCTGGCCGAGCAGGAGGCGCGCTCCGCCGCGCCGGCTCCGGCGCCGCAAACCGCGCAGGTCGCCGCTCCGGCCGCGGCCAAGCAGGGCTGAGCCCCGCCCGGCACCCGTTTCTCTCGCAGTCGCATTCAATATTCCAGGTTAGAGGTGCAAGGCCATGTCCTACGCAGCCACCCATGATCAGCACGACGATCACCACGGCGCGCCGAAAAGTTTCTTCCAGCGCTGGTTCATGTCGACCAACCACAAGGACATCGGCACGCTGTACCTGATCTTCTCGCTGACGATGTTCTTCATCGGCGGCAGCTTTGCGATGTTGATCCGCGCCGAGTTGTTCAAGCCCGGCATGCAGCTGATGCAGCCGTACTTCTTCAACGAGCTGACCACCATGCACGCGCTGATCATGATCTTCGGCGCGATCATGCCGGCCTTCGTCGGCCTCGGCAACTGGATGATCCCGCTGATGGTCGGCGCGCCGGACATGGCGCTGCCGCGCATGAACAACCTGTCGTTCTGGATCCTGCCGTTCGCTTTCCTGCTGATGCTGTCCACGCTGTTCCTGCCCGGCGGCGGCCCGGCCGGCGGCTGGACCATGTACCCGCCGCTGGCGCTGCAGACCGATTCGCTGGCCTACGTGGTGTTCGCCATCCACCTGATGGGCATCAGCTCGATCATGGGCGCGATCAACATCATCGCCACCATCCTCAACATGCGCGCGCCCGGCATGGACCTGCTGAAGATGCCGGTGTTCGTGTGGAGCTGGCTGATCACCGCCTTCCTGCTGATCGCGGTGATGCCGGTGCTGGCCGGCGCGGTGACCATGCTGCTCACCGACAAGTACTTCGGCACCAATTTCTTCAACCCGGGCGGCGGCGGCGACCCGGTGCTGTACCAGCACATCTTCTGGTTCTTCGGCCACCCCGAGGTGTACATCATGATCCTGCCGGCGTTCGGGATCATCTCGGAGATCGTGCCGACCTTCGCGCGCAAGCCGATCTTCGGCTACAAGGCGATGGTGTTCGCGATCGCCTGCATCGCGTTCCTGTCGTTCATCGTGTGGGCGCACCACATGTTCGCGGTGGGCCTGCCGCTGGGCGCCGAGATCTTCTTCATGTACGCCACCATGCTGATCTCGGTGCCGACCGGCGTGAAGGTGTTCAACTGGGTCGCCACCATGTGGGGCGGCTCGATGACGTTCGAGACGCCGATGCTGTTCGCGCTCGCCTTCATCATCCTGTTCACCATCGGCGGTTTCTCCGGCCTGATGCTGGCGCTGGTGCCGGCCGACTTCCAGTACCACGACACGTACTTCGTGGTGGCGCACTTCCACTACGTGCTGGTGACCGGCGCGCTGTTCGCGATCATCGGCTCGGCGTACTACTGGATGCCGAAGTGGACCGGCCACATGTACAACGAGTTCTGGGGCAAGGTGCACTTCTGGAATAGCGTGATCTGGGTCAACGTGCTGTTCTTCCCGCAGCACTTCCTGGGCCTGGCCGGCATGCCGCGCCGCATTCCCGACTACAACGTGGCGTTCGCCAACTTCAACATGATCAGCTCGATCGGCGGCTTCCTGTTCGGCGCCACCCAGCTGATCTTCGTCGGCGTGGTGATCCACTGCGTGTTCTTCTCGAAGAAGAAGGCTACCGACCGCGTCTGGGAAGGCGCCAAGGGCCTGGAGTGGACGGTGCCGTCGCCGGCGCCGCACCATACCTTCGAGGTGCCGCCGGTGATCAACGACGACGAACTGGCGCACGGCCACGTGAACGACTGAACCTGACCGCGAGGCCCCGGGCACACCGCCGGGGCCTCGCAACGGAACGAACCGGAATGACCCAGCACACCGCCAACCATCCAGCTGCCGACGACGGCGAAGGCCGCCGCAAGGGCGTGCGGCGCACCGTGACGGTGCTGGTGGCGATCGTGCTGGCGTTCTTCCTGCTGTCGTTCCTGCAGATCATGCTGATGAAATAGCGGTATCGCGGGCGCCACACGTTTTTCCGACCGGCCCGGCTCGACGGCCGGCCTGCAGTTCCCCGGGCGGCACGACGGGGCAAAAGTCATCAAGAGAAATCCACGGGGTCTCACCATGGGTCAGCAGCACGACGCTTACTTCGTTCCAGCCAAGAGCACCTGGCCTTTCGTGGCCGCGGTGGTCATGTTCATCACCGTGTTCGGTGCCGCGCACTGGCTGAACGCCGAGCCCGGCGACGCCGGCTTCGGCAAGACCGTGCTGAGCGTCGGCGTGATCGGCGTGCTGGGCATGTTCTTCGGCTGGTTCCGCTCGGTGATCAACGAGTCGCTGGCCGGCAGCTACAACCACCAGGTGGACACCTCGTTCCGCATGGGCATGATGTGGTTCATCTTCTCCGAGGTGATGTTCTTCGGCGCGTTCTTCGGCGCGCTGTTCTACATCCGCATGTTCTCGGTGCCGTGGCTCGGCGGCCACGGCCACGGCGTGCTGACCCATCAGTTCCTGTGGAGCGACTACGCCGCCGCTTGGGGCGCCAATGGCGGCAACGGCCCGGAGCAGGCCGGCGGCGCGTTCCGCACCGTGCCGGCGTGGGGGCTGCCGCTGCTGAACACGCTGATCCTGCTCACCTCCAGCGTCACCGTGACGATCGCGCACCATGCGCTGCGTGCCGGCCACCGCGGCAGGATCCTGCTGTTCCTGGGCCTGACCGTATTGCTCGGCGCCACCTTCCTGTACTTCCAGGCGCACGAGTACATCGAGGCGTACAAGGAACTGAACCTCACCCTGCACAGCGGCGTCTACGGCTCGACCTTCTTCCTGCTCACCGGCTTCCACGGCCTGCACGTGACGCTGGGCACGATCATGCTGGCGGTGATCTGGCTGCGCGTGCTGAAGGGCCACTTCAACAAGGAGCACCACTTCGGCTTCGAGGCGGTGGCCTGGTACTGGCACTTCGTCGACGTGGTCTGGCTCGGCCTGTTCATGTTCGTCTATATACTTTGATTTTCACGCGACGTCGTGTCGCGGAGAGCGAAGGTCAAAAACCGGCCATCCTTGGCCGGACTCTTCAAAAATGCTCTGGCCTGGGTAGGACCATCGAAGGATGTGTTGTCCTAGGTCGGGTCCGCATACGAAAAGCCCGCCATTCGGCGGGCTTTTTCGTCTTGCGGAGGAACAGTCGCCGCCGTGCGGTTACAATCACTGGCCGACGTCGTGCGGGTGCAGCCAGCCCATCCAGATGCCGAACGCGACCATGGCGATGAACAGCAGCGACAGGCCGATGCGGCGGGTCAGCGCCCACACCGTGCGCCGGTCGTCGTCCTTGTCGGTCATCATGAAGTACAGCGCCTGGCCGAGGCTGAAGATCACCACCAGCAGCACCACCACCAGCGCGATTTTATAGATGGTTTCCACGTGATTGACCCGATCCAGTTCGACAAGGCCAGTATAGCGGTCGCCGCCAGGCGCCCGGCGTGAACGGGTTTCGCCGTCCTTCCTGGTGGGCGTTGCTGCTGACTGCGGCCGGAGCCTTGCTGTTCGTGCGTTTGGGCGTCTGGCAGCTGCATCGCGCCGACTTCAAGGAAGCGCTTCTGCGGCGGTATGCCGCATCGGCGGAGGCGCCGCTGCAGGACTTCGCCAGGGTCGCCGAAACACCGCCGGCGGACGGCTTTCCGCGGGTGCGCGTGAGCGGCCGCTACCTGGCCGACCGGCTGTACCTGCTGGACAACCCGAAGCACGACAGTTTCGGCGGCGTGGAGGTATTCGCGCCGCTGGCGGTGGACGGCCAGGCGCCGCTGCTGCTGGTCGACCTGGGCTTCCTGCCCGGCAACGGCAACGGCAAGACGCCGCAGCTGCCGCCGCTGCCCGACGGCGAGGTGAGCCTGCAAGGCGTGTACGTGCCGCCGCCGCCGCCCGGCTTCGAGATGGGCGGCAATGCGCTGGCGCGGCAGGCGCAGTGGCCGAAGAGCAGCATCTTCCTGGACCCGGCGGAGATCGTCCGCGACCTCGGCCGCCCGCTGTTTCCGCGGCTGCTGGCGCTGGATCCCGATCCGGCCTCGATCTACGTACGCGTGCATACCCTCGATTTCTCCGCGATGCCGCCGGCGCGGCATCGCGCCTACGCGTTCCAGTGGTTCACCTTCGCGCTTGCCGCGGTGGTGATCCTGCTGGTCGTGCATCGCAAGCGCCCACCGCGCAAGCCCTGATTCCCCGAAGGTCGTCAAGTCCGATGAAAGCCGTTGACCCCGCCGCCGTGCGCAAAAGCCGAAGGTTCCTGCTGCTGGTCGCGCTGGTGTTTGCCGCGCCGATGATCATCGCCGGCCTGCTCAACTGGAGCGGCTGGCAGCCGGGCGTGAAGGGCAACGGCCAGCCGATCCTGCCGCAGCGCAACTTCGTCGCCGAGCAGTTGCAGGTGCGGCTGTACGACGGCACATCATGGCCATGGCGCGACAGCGAACCGCGATTCACCCTGATTGCACTGGCCGGCCCGGACTGCGCCGCGCAATGCTTCGAGACGCTGACCGGGATCGCCAAGGCGCGCGTCATGCTCAACCGCAACCAGTCGCGCCTGCGCCTGCTCTACGTCGGCGTGCCGCCGGCGGATCCGGGCCGGCGCACCGCGATGCAGACCTTCTGGACGCTCGGTAGCGACGTCGATGGCAAGCTGGCCGCGTACGCGCCGGCCGCGCCGGACAGCGTCAGTGCCGTATTGGTGGAATCCAACGGCACTGCACTGTCGCTGTACCCGGCGGGCTTCGAGGTTCCCGGCCTGTTGCGGGACATGGTGAAGGTGATCAAGTGATGTCGGCACGCTCCCTGAAAACCCTGCGCTGGCTGGCGCTGTTCGCGGCGGTGTTCGCGTTCGGGCTGGTGATGTTCGGCGCCTTCGTGCGGCTGTCGAACGCCGGCCTGTCCTGCCCGGACTGGCCGACCTGCTACGGCCAGGTCACCTGGCCGCAGCACGCGCAGGCGGTGGCGCACGCCGACGCGGCCTTCCCGGACCGCCCGTACGAGGCGCACAAGGCCTGGCGCGAACAGGTGCACCGCTTCCTCGCCGGCACGCTCGGGGTGCTGGTGCTGCTGCTGGCGGTGCTCGCCAGCTGGCGCCGGCGCAGTGCGCTGCTGGCGGTGCTCGCCGGCGCCGTGTTCGCGGCACTCGGGGTGGGCCTGTACATGCGCGGCGAACACCTGTGGTCGTCGTTGCTGGCGGCCTGTGCAATCGCGCTGCCGCTGCTCGCCGCGATCCGCCTGCCGCGGCCCGGTGCCTGGAAGATCTGCGTGCTGGCGCTGGCGGTGATCATCTTCCAGGCGATGCTCGGCATGTGGACGGTGACCTTGCTGCTCAAGCCGATCGTGGTGATGGGCCATCTGCTCGGCGGCATGGCCACGTTCGCGCTGCTGGCGTACGCCGCACTGCGCTTCGCCGGCGTGGCGGCGGCGGACGATCGCTTCGCCGATTTGCGCCGGCTGGTGGCGATCGGCATCGTGCTGCTGCTGTGCCAGATCGCGCTGGGCGGCTGGACCTCGGCGAACTACGCGGCGCTGGCCTGCGGCTACGGCCCCGGTTCGTTCCCGCAGTGCCTCGGCCAGTGGGCGCCGCCCACGGATTTCCGCGAGGGCTTCGTGCTGTGGCGCGGGATCGGCGTGAACTACGAGGGCGGCGTGCTCGATATGGCTGCGCGCAGCGCGATCCAGATCGCACACCGGCTCGGTGCGCTGGTGGTGTTCTGCTACCTCGGCTGGCTGGCGACCAGGGCCGCCCGGCGCGGCCTGGTCGGCTGCGGCCTGGCGATCGCGCTGGCGCTGGCGGGCCAGGTGCTGCTGGGCATCAGCAACGTGTACTTCGGCCTGCCGCTGGCGGTGGCGACCGCGCACAATGGCGTGGCCGCGCTGCTGCTGTTCACCCTGCTGGCCACGCTGGCGCGCACGCAGCGGCGGCGCGACGAATCGATCTTCCTGCCGCCGGGACGACACTGACGATGAGCGCCTTCCACGAGTACATGCAACTGACCAAGCCGCGCATCGTCGCCCTGCTGGTGTTCTGCGCGGTGATCGGCATGTTCCTCGCCGTGCCCGGGTTGCCGCACTGGCAGGCGCTGGTGTTCGGCACGCTGGGCATCTGGCTGGCATCGTCCTCGGCCGCCGCGTTCAACCAGCTGATCGACCAGCGCATCGACAAGGTGATGGTGCGCACGGCGCACCGGCCGCTCGCCACCGGGCACCTCAACCCGCGCCAGGTGTTCGTGTTCGCGCTGGCGCTGGGCATCGCCTCGATGCTGGTGCTGGTGCTGCTGGTCAACACGCTGACCGCGGTGCTGACCTTCGCCGGGCTGATCGGCTACGCGGTGATCTACACCGCCTTCCTGAAGCGCGCCTCGCCGCAGAACATCGTGATCGGCGGCCTCGCCGGCGCGATCCCGCCGGTGCTGGGCTGGACCGCGGTGACCGGCGCGCTGCACCCGTACGCGCTGCAGCTGTGCCTGATCATCTTCGTGTGGACGCCGCCGCATTTCTGGGCGCTGGCGATCTTCCGCCGCGACGACTACTCGCGCGCCCAGGTGCCGATGCTGCCGGTCACCCATGGCGTGGTGTTCACCCGCTGGCACATCCTGTTCTACACCGTGCTGCTGGTGCTGGTGACCCTGCTGCCGGCGCTGACCGGGATGAGCGGGCTGGTCTACCTGGGCGGCGCGGCGGTGCTGGGCGGGGCGTTCCTGTATTACGCGGTGCGCCTGCTGAACCCGCCGGACGAGCTGTACGCGATGAAGGTGTTCAACTACTCCATCGTCTACCTGATGGCGCTGTTCGCGTTCCTGCTGGCCGACCACTGGCTGGTGTCGCCGTTGCTGCAGCCGGCGGTCTCGTCGGCAGCGGTGGGCTGAGCGGAACATTCCGGCCGCGTGCGCAGCAACTTTCGTTCGAGCAGGGCGCTTGCCGGGATTGACACTGCGGCAACGCAGCACGACAATGCCCGCGCCCCCCGGCGCGTCCAGCGTCGGCGGGCTCCCTGTCCTGACTAACCAAGGCATATGGACGTTTACCCTAGTCGCAACGTCGACATCCGCGAGCATCGGATGCCGGCATTGCATAACAAGCTGATGATCTGCGGCGACCGCCTGCGGTCGGCCGGCGCTTTCCTCGACTAGGGAAGACCGGCCCACCTCCTCCGGCGCCGCGGGCGCCGTAACGAGGAGATGGGCCATGAAGCTCCTTCGCGATTCCGTTTTGCTGCACATGCTGCGCCGGCTGCTGGCTGGCCGCCGCGAGGCCGTGCGCGCCACCTACACCATCACCGTGCCCGCCCCGCTGGAGCGGTCGGCCGGCAGCAACGTGGTCGAACTGCACCGCCGCGCCGACGCCGGCGGCCGCACGTCGGCGGCAACGAAGGCCCGCGGCGACGCGCTGCCATCCTCCGGCCATCTCGCACTGGTATCCAGTCGCTGATGGTCGCCATGACGTCATGCAAGGGATGGCCTCCGCCAGTGGCGGAACCGTTCCGGCCGCATGCGCGGCCAGGCACACCGGCGCCGGCGAAGTTGGCGGATTGATTCCGCGGACTCGCACCGGCGGCAGGTATCGGCGAATTCACGGAAGCGGGTCATGATCAAGCAATCCATCCAGGGCGCTCTGCCGAGGGCGGCCGACAGGGGTGCGTCGGCACCCTTGCATGTGGCGGTGGCGCAGGAGGCGTTCCGCGACAACGAGGCGCTGCTGGCCGGGCTGGACAGCACGCCGGCCGGTCTCGACGAGGGGCAGATCGCCGAGCGGCTGGCCCGCGACGGCATCAACGAGGTCTCGCACGAGAAGCCGCCGCACTGGTCGCGGCAGCTGCTGCGCGCGTTCAAGAACCCGTTCATCATCGTGCTGCTGGTGCTGGCCGGGGTGCAGCTGTTCACCGACTCCAGCGACCTCACCGGGCCGGCCATCATCGCGGTGATGGTGGGCATCAGCGTGCTGCTGAGCTTCACCCAGGAGTACCGCTCCTCGAAGGCGGCGGAGAAGCTGAAGGCGATGGTGCGCAACACCGCCACGGTGACGCGGCGCGCCTCCGACGGCCACAGCGAGCGCATCGAGGTGCCGGTGGGCGAGCTGGTCGCCGGCGACATCGTGCACCTGGCCGCGGGCGACATGGTGCCCGCCGACCTGCGCCTGCTGCACGCGAAGGACCTGTTCATCAGCCAGGCGATCCTCACCGGCGAGTCGTTGCCGGTGGAGAAGGCCGCGCCGGGAGCGCACGGCGCGGCTGAGGCGGACCACGCCAATCCGCTGGACCTGCCGACGATCTGCTACATGGGCACCAACGTGGTCAGCGGCACCGCCACCGCGGTGGCGGTGGCGACCGGCCCGCGCAGCTATCTCGGCTCGCTGGCGCACAGCATCGTGGGCCAGCGCGTGCAGACCAGCTTCGACCGCGGCGTGAACAGCGTCAGCTGGCTGCTGATCCGCTTCATGGCGGTGATGGCGCCGGTGGTGTTCCTGATCAACGGCTTCGACAAGCACGACTGGCTGCAGGCGTTCATGTTCGCGCTGTCGGTGGCGGTCGGCCTCACCCCGGAGATGCTGCCGCTGATCGTCACCGCGAACCTGGCCAAGGGCGCGCTGGCGATGTCCCGGCGCAAGGTGGTGGTGAAGCGGCTCAACGCGATCCAGAACTTCGGCGCGATGGACGTGCTGTGCACCGACAAGACCGGCACGCTCACGCTGGACAAGATCGTGCTCGAGCGGCATCTCGACCTGCACGGCGAGGAGTCCGACGAGGCGCTGGAGTACGGCTACCTCAACAGCCGCTTCCAGACCGGCCTGAAGAACCTGATGGACAAGGCGGTGCTGGCGCATCGCGACCTGGAGCCGACCGCGGCGCACTACCGCATCGTCGACGAGATCCCGTTCGACTTCCAGCGCCGGCGCATGTCCGTCGTGCTCGGCAACGGCGACGGTCACGACCTGATCGTGTGCAAGGGTGCGGTGGAGGAGATGCTGTCGACCTGCGCCTGGGCGAAGACCGGCGACGAGATCGTGCCGATGACCGACGCGCAGCGCGACGAGATCAAGGAGATGACGCGCGGGCTCAACGAAGACGGCCTGCGCGTGCTGGTGGTGGCGGTGAAGCAGCAGCCGCCGGCCGGGCGTCCGTACGGCGTCGCCGACGAGAGCGGGCTGACCGCGGTGGGTTGCCTGGCCTTCCTCGATCCGCCGAAGGATTCGGCAGCCACCGCGATCGCCGCGCTGCATCATCATGGCGTGCAGGTGAAGGTCATCACCGGCGACAACGAGGCGGTGACGCGCAAGATCTGCCGCGAGGTGGGGCTGGACGTGGAGCATTCGGCGCAGGGCCGGCACATCGAGCCGCTGGACGATGCGGCGCTCGACGAGCTGGTCAAGCGCACCACGGTATTCGCCAAGATGTCGCCGCTGCAGAAGGCGCGCGTGGTGAAGTCGCTGCAGCGCCAGGGCCACACGGTGGGCTTCCTCGGCGACGGCATCAACGACGCGCCGGCGCTGCGCGAGGCGGATGTGGGCATCTCGGTGGATACCGCCACCGACATCGCGAAGGAATCGGCCGACATCATCCTGCTCGAAAAGAACCTGATGGTGCTGGAGGAGGGCGTGATCGAGGGCCGCATCACGTTCGGCAACATCATCAAGTACATCAAGATGACCGCCAGCTCGAACTTCGGCAATATGTTCTCGGTGCTGGTGGCGAGCGCGTTCCTGCCGTTCCTGCCGATGCTGCCGCTGCAGATCCTGGTGCTGAACCTGCTGTACGACATCTCGCAGCTGTCGATCCCGTTCGACCGCATGGACGACGAGTACCTGCGCAAGCCGCGCAAGTGGGACGCCAGCGACATCGGCCGCTTCATGGTGTGGATCGGCCCGGTCAGCTCGATCTTCGACATCACCACGTTCCTGCTGCTGTGGTACGTGTTCGGCGCGAATTCGACGGCGCACCAGCCGTTCTTCCAGTCCGGCTGGTTCATCGAGAGCCTGCTGACGCAGACGCTGATCGTGCACATGATCCGCACGCGCCGGATCCCGTTCCTGCAGAGCATCGCCTCGGCGCCGGTACTGGCGCTGACCACCGCGGTCATCTTGGTCGGCCTGTTCATACCGTTCACTGGAATCGGCGCCAAGATCGGCATGGTGCCACTGCCGACGGTGTTCTTCGGCTGGGTCGCGCTGACCGTGCTGACCTACTGCGTGCTGACCCAGCTGATGAAGCTGATCTACATCCGTCGTTACGGACGCTGGCTGTAGCGGCGGCACATGCCGGTGCCTTGCACCTGCGGGAGCGTCGTGGGCGGCGCTTCCGCGGGTCGCCTCAGTCGGCCTCGCGGCTGTCTTCGGCGGTGATGCGGTCGCCCCGCACGGCGTAGCGCCGCGCCACCACCGCGCACACCATCAGCTGCAGCTGGTGGAAGATCATCAGCGGCAGCACCAGCGCGCCGAGGCCGCCGAGCTGGCCGGCGAACAGGATCTTGGCCATCGGGATGCCGCTGGCCATGCTCTTCTTGGAGCCGCAGAACACGATGGCGATCTGGTCCCCGCGCGGGAAGCCGAGCCGGCGCGCGGTCCAGGCCAGCGTCGGCATCACCAGGGCCAGCAGCAGCGCGCACATCGCCAGGGTGGCGAGCAGGGCGGAGAGCGGCGTGTCGTGCCACAGGCCGCCGACCACCGCGGCGCTGAACGCGGTGTACACCACCAGCAGGATCGTGCCCTGGTCGGTATAGCCGAGCAGCGGCCGGTGGCGGTCGACGAAGCCGCCGATCCAGCGCCGGGCCGCGTGGCCCAGCACGAACGGCAGCAGCAGCTGCAGCACGATGTCCAGCGCGCCCCGCCAGGAGGCGCCGCCGCCGTGGCCGGCCAGCAGCAGGCCGACCAGCAGCGGGGTCAGCACGATGCCGAGCAGGTTCGACATCGACGCGCTGACCACCGCGGCGGAGACGTTGCCGCCGGCGATCGAGGTGAACGCGATCGACGACTGCACCGTGGACGGCAACGTGCACACGAACAGCACGCCGAGGTACAGCCCGGGCGTCAGCAGCGCGTGGCCGACCGGCTGCAGCGCCAGCCCCAGCAGCGGGAACAGCACGAAGGTGCTGGCGAGCACGGTCAGGTGCAGCCGCCAGTGGGTGAGGCCCTGCATGATCGCCGCGCGCGGCAGCTTGGCGCCGTGCAGGAAGAACAGCAGCGCGATCGCGCCGTCGGTGATCGCGTCGAACGCCCGCGCCGCCCCGCCCCGGCACGGCAGCAGCGAGGCCAGCACCACGGTGGCGAGCAGGGCGAGCGTGAAGTTGTCGGGACCGGCGCGGCGCGACGACATGCCGGCGGCTCAGTCCAGCCCACAGCGCGTGCGGCGCCGGCGCCGCCACCACAGCATCAGCGCGGTGAACACGAGGATGCCCAGCAGCACCCACAGGCTGCTCTGGCCGCGGTGTATCCACTTCGCCAGCCACTCGTGGTTGTCGGCGCCGAAATAGCCCAGGTAGACCCAGATCGGCACGCTGATCAGCGCAGCCAGCGTGTCGATCAGCAGGAAGCGCAGGAACGACACCCGGTGGGTGGTGCCGGCGGTGAGGTAGACGGTGGTGCGCATGCCGGGCAGGAAGCGCGCGAAGAACAGCATGCGGTTGCCGTACTGGTCGAACTTCTCCTGCACCTTGACGTAGCGCTCCGGCGTCAGCACGCGCGCCACGAAGCGCCATTGCAGGATGCGTGCGCCGTAGTGGTGGCCGAGCAGGAAGATGGCGCAGTCGCCCAGCAGCACGCCGGACATCGCCAGCGCGAACATCGCGTGCACGTTGGCGTAGCCCAGGCCCGCGATCACGCCGCCGGCGACCAGGGTGACGTCCTCCGGCAGCGGCAGGCCGGCGCCGCAGATCATCAGCGCGATGAACACCGCGACATAGCCGTTTTCGGCGAAGATCGTCACCAGTTGCTGCAGCAGGTCCATCAGTGTCCTTGCGCTTCAGACGGGGGCCGCCGGGCCGCAGCCGGGCATGTTCCCACAGTCGGGCGCCGGCCGATGGCCGATGGGGCGGCATGACGCAGGGCGCACGCGGGCAGACGGCGGCTCGTCATGCTCAGGCCGAGGCCACCGGCGGCCGTGCGCGGGCGGCCAGCAGTTCGCGCAATTCGGCTTTCTCGGCGGAGTCCAGCCGGCCTTCGCGGCTCTTCGCGGTCAAGGCGTCGCGGCGCTGGGTGCAGGCCTGGTCCTCCATCCGCGCCAGCGCGTCGAAGAATTCGGTGCGCTGGCTTTCCGGTTCGCCCACCGACATCGCCGCCATCAGCTTCTGCAGCGAGGGGTATTCCGGCCGCTCGGCGAAGTGCTCCACCAGCATCGCGGAGTTGATGCCGGGGCGGGCGCGGGCCAGGTCGAGCAGTTCGGCGAGCAGCTCCACGCCTGGCTTGTCCAGGCGCAGGAAGCGGTAAGGCCTTTCCACTTGGTCGGCCATGCCTGGCTGCGCCAGCAGCAGCGAGATCGCGCTGCGCACCAGGCTGCGCTGCACCGCCACCGGCCGCTGCACAGCGCGGTGCACGGCCGGATCGGCCTGCAGCAAGGCGCGCGCGCCGCTGCGCTTCTCCAGCTCCTGCCCCATCAGGTCGCGGAACGCGCCATCGGGCAGTTTCGCGATCAGCGGGCGGGCGCGCTCGGCCAGCCGGGCGCGGCCATCGAGGCTGGCCATGTCGACATCGTGCGACAGCTCGTTGAAGAAGTAGTCCGACAGCGGCATCGCTTCCCGGATGCGCTTTTCGAAACCCTCCTTGCCTTCCTTGCGCACCAGCGTGTCCGGGTCCTCGCCGTCGGGCAGGAACAGGAAGTACGCCTGGCGGCCGTCGCGCAGGCGCGGCAGCGCGGATTCCAGCGCCTTCCACGCCGCGGCGCGGCCGGCGCGGTCGCCGTCGAAACAGAACACCACGTCCGGCGCGGCGCGGAACAGCACCTCGGTGTGCTCGGGCGTGGTCGCCGTGCCCAGCGTGGCCACCGCGATCGGCAGCCCGGCCTGGTGCAGCGCGATCACGTCCATGTAGCCCTCGACCACCACGATCCGCTGCAGGTTCGCGTTCGCCTGCTTCACCTGCCACAGCGCGAACAGCTCGCGGCCCTTGTGGAACAGCGGGGTCTCCGGCGAGTTGAGATACTTGGGGCCTTCACTCTTGCGCGCGTCCTGCGCGCGAGGATCAAGAACCGGCGATCCCTCGCTGGACTTTTGGATAACCCTCCCGCCGAACGCGATCACCCGCCCGCGGCGGTCGAGGATGGGGAACATCAGCCGCTCGCGGAAGCGGTCGTACTTGCTGCCGCGTTCGCTGGAGGCGACCATGCCGGCCTCGTTCAGCAGCTCCATCCGCCGCGGGCTGTTGCCCAGCGCCTTGATCACCCCATCGTAGCCGGCCGGCGCCCAGCCGAGGCGGAAGCGCTTGATCGTTTCCGCGTCCAGCCCGCGCTTGCCGCAGTACGCCTGGGCGTCGGCGCTGCGCGGCAGCTCGCCTTCGTACCAGCTGGCGGCGGCGTCGAGCAGGGCATACAGGTCGGTCTTGTCCTCGCGCGGGCGCTCGTCGCGGCCGCCCTCGCGCGGCACGGTGAGGCCCACCGTCTGCGCCAGCTCCTCCACCGCGTCCGGAAACTCCAGCCGCTCGTAGTCCATCAGGAACTTCACCGCGCTGCCGTGCGCGCCGCAGCCGAAGCAGTGGAAGAACTGCTTGGCCGGGCTGACGTAGAACGAGGGCGTGCGCTCGTTGTGGAACGGGCAGCAGGCGGTCCACTCGCGTCCGGCCTTCTTCAGCGGCACGCGCCGCTCGATCACGTCGACGATATCGACGCGGGCAAGCAGTTCATCGATGAAGCTGTCGGGAATCAGGCCGCGCATAGACCGTCTAGTCTAGTCGGTCGCCGCCAGGGAGGCTCGGGCGGATTGCGCCGACCTGAGGCGAAATGCCGCGGTGAAGAGCCGCGCACCGTCGGGAGGCGCGCTTTCGCCCCGCCCGCCGCGATGGCCGTCGTGCGGTCAATCCGCCGCTCCGGTCAGGACGCCGGCCTGAATCGCCGCTGGAACAGCTTGGCTAGAACAGACTGATCACGCCGATCAGCGCCAGTACGGCCAGCAGGAACAGGATCGCGAAGCACACGAACAGCACCTTGGCGATGGTGGCAGTGGCGCCGGAGACACTGCCGAAACCGAGCCAGCCGGTGACCAGCGAGATGATGGCGAATATGAGGGCCCACTTCAGCATGTGCTTCTCCTGCGGCGACGATCGCCCGCGCGGCAAG
Organism: Rhodanobacter sp. FW101-FHT13A11; assembly: GCF_058790335.1. Lineage (NCBI taxonomy): Bacteria > Pseudomonadati > Pseudomonadota > Gammaproteobacteria > Lysobacterales > Rhodanobacteraceae > Rhodanobacter > Rhodanobacter sp. FW101-FHT13A11. Next base: position 193,054 of record NZ_JBYTCN010000006.1, read on the forward strand.
GTGTGCGGCGGGACACGGCGTTTGTAGCGGGGCGGCCGTGAACGCGATGCATCGCGCCGCTTGCCAGTGGCGGTGTGGGGCGGCAAGCTTCCGAGGGTATTCCGGGAGCGGCAAGCCATGGTGATCAGCGCGGTGATGATGATCAAGCAGCGCGCGATCGTGCGCGCATTCGAGCGGGCTGCCGCGACCGCGGCGGCGACCGCCTGCACGGCGGAGCAACTGGGCCTGAAACCGGGCATGGCCTGGTACCAGCTGGTAAGCCATGCGGTGCTGCGCTGCCCGGGCGAGGGGCGCTATTTCCTCGACGTGGCGAACTGGCAGCGGCTGCGCCGGCGCCGCCATCGCATCGCGCTGGCCGTGGTCGCCGGCATGCTGGTGCTGCTGGGGCTGCTGTTCGTGGCCGGCACGCTCAGCCGGCCAGGCGCGCCTTGATCCGGGCCGAAACCACGCCCATGTCGGCGCGGCCGGCGGCCTTTTCCTTCACCGCGGCCACCACCTTGCCCATGTCGCGCGGCGAGCTGGCGCCGGTGTCGGCGATCGCGGCGCTGATCAGGGCGTCGATCTCGGCGTCGCCGAGCTTGGCCGGCAGGTAGCCCTCGATCACCGTCATCTCGGCGCGCTCCACGTCGGCCAGGTCCTCGCGGCCGGCCGCGGCGTACTGGCTGACCGAGTCCTTGCGCTGCTTCAGCATCTTCTCCAGCACGCTGAGCACCTGCATGTCGTCCAGCTCGATCCGCTCGTCCACCTCGCGCTGCTTGACCGCCGCCAGCATCAGCCGGATCACGCCCAGCCGGTGCTTGTCGCCGCCGCGCATGGCGGTCTTCATGTCTTCGGTGATCTGCTGCTTGAGGGTCATGGCGAAGGCCTCGGGGTCGGGTGGCTGATTCTACGGAAACGACAAAGCCGGCGTTGCCCTGGGGGACAACGCCGGCCCATGTCGAATCCGGAGTGCTTGCGGCGGCTGCGAGAACCCGCGCCGACCGTGTTTCCTGCATGCGCAGCGTGAAGACGCTGGCGGGCCCGCCGACGGGCGGCGAGCGGGAAACTCAGTACAGGCGGACCTTGCGCGAAACGTCGCGCGACAGGCGGCGCAGGTGGCGCTTCACCGCGGCGGCGCGCTTGCGCTTGCGTTCCTGGGTCGGCTTTTCGTAGAACTCGCGCTTGCGCGTTTCAGCCAGGACGCCGGCCTTTTCGCAGGTACGCTTGAAACGACGCAGTGCGATCTCGAACGGCTCGTTCTCGCGAACTTTTACGTTGGGCATGGAAACTCCGAGTGGTAATCTGCCCGCTGGTACGGGACTGTCAAATAGGGCGAGCCGCGAATTATACCGTGGATACCACAGAATTTTCAAAGCCGGCGAACAAGCCCGTGCTGGGCATCGAAACCTCCTGCGACGAGACCGGCGTGGCCCTGCTGCGCTGGGAGCCGGATGCGCCGGGCCGCGGCCTGTTGGCGCACACCCTGTACAGCCAGATCAAGCTGCACGCCGACTACGGCGGCGTGGTGCCGGAACTGGCCAGCCGCGACCACGTGCGCAAGCTGCTGCCGCTGATCCGCGAGGCGCTGGCCGAGGCCGGGCTGACCGTGCACGACCTCGGCGGGGTGGCCTACACCGCCGGGCCCGGCCTGGTCGGCGCCCTGCTGGTCGGGGCTTCCGCCGGACGTGCGCTGGCCTGGGCGCTGGGCGTGCCGGCGATCGGGGTGCACCACATGGAGGGCCACCTGCTGGCGCCGCTGCTGGAAGAGGATCCGCCGGAGCCGCCGTTCGTGGCCCTGCTGGTCTCCGGCGGCCATTCGATGCTGGTCGAGGTGCAGGCGATCGGCCGCTACACGATCCTGGGCGACACCCTGGACGACGCCGCCGGCGAGGCGTTCGACAAGACCGCCAAGCTGATGGGCCTGCCGTACCCCGGCGGCCCGGCGCTGGCGAAGCTGGCCGGGCAGGGCACCGCCGGCGCGTTCCGCTTCTCGCGCCCGATGACCGACCGGCCGGGGCTGGATTTCAGCTTCTCCGGCCTGAAGACCCAGGTGCTGCTGGCGTGGCAGCAATCCGACCAGGGCGAGCAGACCCGCGCCGACATCGCCCGCGCGTTCGAGGAGGCGATCGTCGACACGCTGGTCATCAAGTGCCGCCGCGCGCTCGAGGCCACGGGCACGCAGCGGCTGGTGATCGCCGGCGGCGTGGGCGCGAACCGCCACCTGCGCAGCGAGCTGGCCAGGGCCGGCGAGAAGGACGGTTTCCGGGTGTATTTCCCGCGGCTGGACTTCTGCACCGACAACGGCGCGATGATCGCGCTGGCCGGCGCGATCCGCCTGGCCGGCGGCCAGCATCAGGACGCAACCGTGCAGGTGCGTCCGCGCTGGGATTTGCAGAGCCTGCCGGCTGCCTGAGGCTTGCCGGTGCCACTCCCCCCTGCTTGCAGGGGAGGGTTGGGGTTGGGTGCTTTACGGCAAGAGCCTCACCCCCTCCCAGCCTCCCCCTGCAAGCAGGGGGAGGAGAGAATCACCACTGCGTGCGGCCGGGCAACAGGCCCTTCAGCTCGGCCTCGGTGAGGTTGCGCCACTGGCCGACCTTGAGGTGGCCGAGCTTCACGTTGACGATGCGCACGCGGCGCAATTGGGTGACGCGGTAGCCGAACGCTGCGGCCATCAGGCGGATCTGCCGGTTCAGGCCCTGGGTCAGCACGATGGCGAAGCCGAACTTGGCGATGCGGCGGGTGCGGCAGGGTTTCGTCATCTGGCCGTGGATGCGCACGCCCTTGGCCATGCCGGCCAGGAACTTGTCGGTGACCGGCTTGTTCACCGCCACCAGGTATTCCTTCTCGTGGTGGTTCTCGGCGCGCAGGATCTCGTTGACGATGTCGCCGTTGCTGGTCAGCAGGATCAGCCCCTCGGAATCCTTGTCCAGCCGGCCGATCGGGAAGATCCGCTGCGGGTGGTCGATGAAATCCACGATGTTGCCGTCCACGCCGCGCTCGGTGGTGCAGGTGATGCCGACCGGCTTGTTCAGCGCGATATAGACCGCCTTTTTCGCGGCCGGCGTGGCGGCGAGGATGCGCGCCTTGACGACCTCGCCGTCCACGCGCACCTCGTCGCCTTGCAGCGCCTTGGCGCCGGTGCTGACCACCTCGCCGTTGATGCTGACGCGCCCGGCGAGCAGCAGCTCGTCCGCCTCGCGGCGCGAGCACAGGCCGGCTTCGCTGATGTATTTGTTGACGCGCATTTCGACCCTCGATGTAGGAGCGCACCCTGTGCGCGATAGCTCTTTGTCATGTCACGCAAGAGCATCGCGCACAGGGTGCGCTCCTACAGTGTTGTCAGGATCGCAGCCCGACGCCGCGCTTGAGCAGCTGCAGCGCCACGACCGACAGCGCGACCACGAAGCCGAGCATCACCACGAAGGCCCAGCCCACGTGCACGTCGCTGATGCCGAGCACGCCGTAGCGGAACGCGTTGACCATGTACAGGATCGGGTTGGCGCGCGAGATCGCCTGCCACGGCTCGCCCAGCATGTTGATCGAGTAGAACACGCCACCCAGGTAGGTCAGCGGGGTGAGGATGAAGGTGGGCACCAGCGCGATGTCGTCGAACTTCTTCGCGTACACCGCGTTGACGAAGCCGGCCAGCGAGAAGATGGTGGCGCCCAGCAGCACCGAGGCGAACGTGATCAGCGGGTGCATCACGTGCAGGTCGGTGAAGAACAGCGCGATGACCAGCACCAGCAGGCCGACCACCAGGCCGCGCACCACCGCGCCGGCGACGTAGCCGGCAAGGATCACCCAGTTCGGCATCGGCGACACCAGCATCTCCTCCACCGCGCGGCTGAACTTGGCGCCGAAGAACGAGCTGGAGATGTTGCCGTAGCTGTTGGTGATGATGCTCATCATCACCAGGCCCGGCACGATGTACTGCATGTAGGTGAAGCCGCCCTGGATGCTGCCGATGCGGCTGCCGATCAGCTTGCCGAAGATCACGAAGTACAGCGTCATGGTGATCGCCGGCGGGATCAGCGTCTGCGTCCAGATGCGCATGATGCGCACGATCTCGCGGCGCACGATGGTGTTGAGGGCGACCAGGTTGGCGGCGGCGTTGCTCATGCGGCCTGCTCCTGATGGTTGCCGTTGCGCCCGCCTTCCACCAGCCGCACGAACAGCTCCTCCAGCCGGTTGGTCTTGTTGCGCATCGAGGTCACCGCGATGCCGTGCGCGGACAGCGTCGCGAACAGCGAGTTGAGGTCGTGCGAGCGGGCCATCTCGGCCTCCAGCGTGTGTTCGTCGCGGCAGCGCAGGGTGACGTTGGGGATGCTGGGCAGCCCGGCCGGGATGGCGGCCACGTCGAGCACGAAGGTCTCCACGTCCAGCGTCGCCAGCAGGCGCTTCATGCTGGTGTTCTCGACGATGGTGCCGTGGTCGATGATCGCGATGTTGCGGCAGAGCGACTCGGCTTCCTCCAGATAGTGCGTGGTGAGGATCACCGTGGTGCCGGCCGCGTTGATGGCGCTGACGAACTGCCACATCGAGCGGCGGATCTCGATGTCGACGCCGGCGGTGGGCTCGTCGAGGATCAGCAGCCGCGGCTCGTTCATCATCGCGCGGGCGATCATCAGCCGCCGCTTCATGCCGCCGGACAGCGTGCGCGCCTGCATCTGCGCCTTGTCCCACAGGCGCAGTTCCTTCAGGTACTTCTCCGCGCGCTCGGCGGCGGTCTTCCGCGGGATGCCGTAGAAGCCCGCCTCGTTCACGCAGATGTCGAACGGCTTCTCGAACTGGTTGAAGTTGATCTCCTGCGGCACCAGGCCGATCAGCCTCATCGCCTCGCTGCGCTGCCGGTTCACCGAGATGCCGAACACCCGCGCGTCGCCGGAGGTGGAATTCACCAGCGAGGACAGGATGCCGATCAGGGTGGACTTGCCGGCCCCGTTCGGGCCGAGCAGGGCGAAGAAGTCGCCGGGCTGCACGGTGAGGCTGATGCCCTTCAGGGCCTCGACGCCGTTGCCGTAGGTTTTGCGCAGGTTGTCGACGACAAGCGCCGGGGCCGTATCTTGGGACTGCGGGGACATGGGCTGCACCGAGGGGGTTAGCCCTTATTATAGCGGGCTACCCCCCGTCGTCCGGCCCTGCCGGACGGCACACACCGTTTCCGGAAACCCTCCATGGCCGACCACTTCCAGCTCCGTCTCGTCGACAGCCGCATGCTCGCGCCCGCGGTGCGCCACCTGGTGTTCGAGCGCGTCGACGGCCAGCCGCTGGCGTTCCAGCCCGGCCAGTTCCTGCAGGTGCATTTCCATTACGACGATGGCACGGCGACCAAGCGCAGCTACTCGGTGGCGACCATCGGCGACGGCCACTCGCCGGTGCGGCGCATCGAGATCGCGGTGAGCTACGTCGAGGGCGGCGCCGCCACCAAACTGCTCGGTGAACTGCCGCCGGGCGGCGTGATCGACGCCAGCGGTCCGTACGGCCGCTTCTGCCTGCAGGAAACCGACAGCCACCCGCGCTACCTGCTGCTGGCCACCGGCACCGGCGTCACCCCGTACCGCGCGATGCTGCCGCAGATCGAGAAGCTGCTGGCGAGGGGCGGCCGCGAGGTGGTGCTGCTGTACGGTGCCCGCAACGAGCGGGAGCTGCTCTACGGCGAGGAATTCGAGGCGTTCTCCCAGGCCCACCCCGGCTTCGCCTTCCACGGCTGCCTCAGCCGCGAGGCCCGCGCCGTGCCGCGCCCCGGCGACCGCCTTGGCCACGTGCAGCACGCGTTGGCCGAACTCGGCCCCCGCGCCGACCGTGACATCGCCTACCTGTGCGGCAACCCCAACATGGTCGATGCCGCGTTCAACGCGCTGAAGGAATTCGGCCTGCCGGTGCCGCAGATCCGGCGGGAGAAGTACATTTCGTCGCGCTGAGTGGGGCCGGTGCGTCGTGGCCGGCGACGCCGGTCATCCGCCGTGATGCACGGCGGGGCCGCCGTTCACCGATATGTCACGGCCAATTCACCTGCCGAAGGCTAAACGACCGGGGCGGGTAACGAGCGTCGGGCTTTCAGTCCCGACTCTCCCCGTCAATGTGATGGACGTCACATTTACGGCAACGGCTTCGCCGGAATCGATCAAGGTCGAATGGATCGGGCCGATGACCCGCTAGGAGGCTCCGCATAGGCGGGGTCGTACCTCGATGAGGTGAGCGGTATGCGCGGTCCGCTTGGCATTGCGTTGGCAGGTCTGGCCATGCTCGTGGGCGTCTCGAGCGCGTACGCGGCGGACGGTCGGGTCGTGTTCTCGGGCGCGGTGGTCGAGCCGACCTGTCCCGCGGCGGGTCCGGATGAGGTTGGAGCTTATTCCCGTGCCGGCGCCGCCCCGCAACGCATGAGCTGCGGCAACACCGCCACCGACCCTGGCCGCCCCTATTCGCGCGTGGTGGTCGACTTGGCCACGGCGAATCGGAACCACGACCGGTTGCTCGACTATTTCGCCGGCTACGCCACGACTAGTGGCGAGGCCGCGGCGAAGGTCGTCATCCACACCTACGACTGACGCCGGCCGTCGCAGGCGCCGTCTGACTGCCGCTTATTGATAGAAAATGTCGAAGGTCACGGTGGCCTTGACCGGGCCGCTGGTGACCGCCGCCGCGGTCTGGAAATACTGCGCGTAGTAGGGGATCGACGTGGTGGCCGCCGGAGTCACTACGGCCTGCGTCTCGAACGTCACCGCGTTCGAGTTGCCGTCGAGAATCTGCACGCCGACGCCGGCCGCATAGCCGGCACCGGCCGGCGCCACCACGCCGGTGTGGCTGTCGGGGAACGCGGCGTGCATGGTGATCGCGGACACCGCGGTTCCCGGCGGGCAGGACAGCTGGATCTGGAAGGGCGTCTTGCCCGAGGTCGCGCCGACCCCGGTGAAGGCGCTGCCGAGCGCCTTGGGCAGGACGACGTTGATCGGGTTGGCGACGATCGTGCAGCTCGGCGTGGTGAAGGTGATGGAGTTGCCGAGCCAGAACGTTTCCGGGAACAGGTTGTTTCCTCCCGCGTCGGTCCATTGCCAATCACCCAGCTTGCCCGCCGCCAGCGTGCCGCCGGAGGTGATCGGGCCGGTCTTGACCAGTTCCAGGCCGGAGCTCACTTTGAACGTCGCCTGGCTGACGGATTGGCTGTTGAGCGGATACGCCGTCAGGTAGGCGCGCGGGTGCGTGATGCGGTAGCCGATGCCCGGGATGCCGCTGTCATAGGTGTAGTTGTCCGCCAGGTATCCGCCGCGGGCATTGGCGACGCCGTAGGTCATCGTCTCGGCCTGGACCTTCCAGTTGCTGCTGTTGCCGTTGTAGTAGCCGCAGGTGATGGTGGGTGGATTGGCGGGTGAGGCCTGTGCCGAGGTGGCAAGCACCGTGCCGTTGGGCGTGTTCGCCGCGATCGAGATGGTGGTAGGCAGCGCGAAGCTGACCGTGGTATTGCCGCCGGACAGGTAGCGGCATACGGCATGGGCGCCCGGCGCCGCCAGGAGCAGCAGCAACAGCGTGGTCCACCGGATGGCGGTGCGCATCATGTTCCGCTCCCGGCGACCTGCGCCGCGTCGTGGGGCTGATCGCAGGCCGCGTCGATCTGCTCGATGGCACCGGCGCCCTGCCGGTCCTTGCCGCGGGCCTTCAACCGGTACGGGAACGAGCAGGTGCGGGTGGCGTCCCGATCCTGCCATTGCACGCTCAGGCGTCCGGCTTCGCGGGCGGTACGCACCATGATGCGCCCGGCCTGGCCGACCACGCCGATCGACCGGCCTCGCTCATCGGTGACTTCCGCGCCGAACGGCAGCGTCGCGCCGCCCGGCAGGCGTGTCTGGATCAGCACGAAGTGCCCGCTCTGGCTCTTGAACTTCACCAGCACCACGGCACCGGCGCGCGGCGCCACCTGGGTGCTGGTGTTGTCGAGCTGCACGTCCAGCGGCAATCCGGTGGGGTCGATGCTGATCGTGTTGAGGATGTAGGGCGTGATGTACGGCACCAGCGCGTAGCCGGCGCGGTCGATGCGCACGCCGGCCGCGTTGCCGACGCGCGCGCCCGCGGCGTCAGGTGCCTGCACGATGGCCACGGTGTCGCCCATCGGCTGGCCGAAGGTGATCCCGCCCGGATGCGCGACGATGCTGCCGGTCACGCCCAGCGAGGACTGCGAATAGCCGCTGCCCGCGCCGAAGCCGGCGCTGAATTGCGCATGGCTGCCGCGGTAGCCCGCGTTGATGCTGCCGGTACTGCCCGTGTTGCCGTAGCTGGCGTTGCCGCCGCTGTCGCGGGTAGCGGTCACGCCGTAATTGAAGCGGTCGTCGACGCCGGCGGTGCCGCCCAGGGTGGCCTGTTCCTGCATGGCGCCGTGGCTGTCGCGGGTCAGCGTGCCGGTGAGGGTCGCGGCGTGCTGGCCGCTGCCCAGCGGGATGGTGACGTTGACCATGTAGCGGTTGTCGCTGCGCCCGAACGGGTCGCGCTCGCGGCTGGCCGAGAGGTTGTAGTTCATCCGATGGAACGAGTTGTTGTAGCCGACCTGGAACTGCGTGTCGCTGCCGCTGCGGTTCCAGTAGTCGCGGGCTGAGCCGTTGATGTAGAGCGAGCCGCCGCGCGCGCCCAGCCGCTGGCTGAGGGTGAGGCTGAAGTTGTCGCGCTGGCGGTCCACGCCGGCCGGCACCAGGTAGTTGCGGTAGTCGCCGCCGGCCAGCGCCGCCTGCTGTGCCGGCGTGAGCAGGTCCGACACCGGCACGCCGTTGATCGTCAGCGGCCGGGCCGGTCGGCCCGTGGCGAACACGGGCAGGCCGCGGCGCGCATAGTCGCGCGCCCGCGCGGCGTCGCCCAGGGCGAGGTAGCCGCTGGTCGAATAGCGGTACGCGGCCACGGTCAGCGAAGTGCCGGTCTGCGCCAGCATCTTGCTGTAGCTCAGGCGCACGCTCTGGCCGGACAGCGTGTCCATGCCGGGGATGTGCGTGCGCGCGGCGGTGATGTCCATGGCGAACGCGCCATGGCTCGTGTTCAGCGCGCCGCCCAGCAGCACCGCGCCGTAGCCCGACGAGCCGAGTACGCCGGCGTAGCCGGTGAGCAGGTTGGAGAAGCCTCGCTGCACGGTGGCCTGGGCCACGTCCGGCTTGTGCACGATCGTCTCGTCGCGCAGCTGGCCGGCGGCCATGCTGAAGCGCACGGCGCCCGGCCGCAGCAGCTGCGGCACCGAGGCGTAGGGCACCGAGAACGTGTGCACGCGGCCGTTGGCCTCGGTCACGCCGACCTCGAGGTCGCCGCCGTAGCCGGTGGCGTAGAGATCGTCGATGGCGAACGGGCCGGGGGCCACCGTGGTCTGGTAGATCACCATGCCGTTCTGGCGCACGGTCACTTTGGCGTTGCTGTCGGCGATGCCGCGCACGGTCGGCGCGTAGCCGCGCAGCGACTGCGGCAGCATGCGGTCGTCGGTGGCGAGTTGCACGCCGCGCAGGCCGAAGCTGTCGAAGATCTCGCCGCTGGTCCAGGAATCGCCCAGGGTCAGCTGGGCGTGCAGCTGTGGCAGGTCGTGCTGCACGTAGCTGGCGATGTTCTGCCAGTGGCGGCTGGAACGCACGCCGCCGACCCCGGATTGCCAGTTCAGCGAGGAAACGTGCCGCAAGTGCCACGACCCCAGGTTCAGTCCGGCGGTCAGTCCGAGATACGACGAGGTCTGCGCCACGCCACCGCTGCGGGTGCGATAGCTGTTGAGGTTGTAGTTGAGCAGGCCGGCGTTCACCCCGGCGTCCCAGTACTTCGGATCGACGTAGCCGCGCGCCAGCTGCCCCAGGTAGGCCTGCGGCACGCTGGTGTCCAGGCGCAGGTCGGACATCGCGAAGCTCATGCTGGCGCCGGGAATCACGCTGGCGATGTCGACGCAGGCGTGGTCGTCGGTCAGCTCCGCCATGGTGCGGGCCGACAGCTTGTCCGGGTGCAGCTCCAGCCGCTCGAGCAGGGCCGGGGTCACGCAGGGGGTGGCGCTGGCGTCGGCCGATGCGGCGGCGAAGCGCACGTCGGTGCGGCCGGCGGATCCGCCGTTCAGGAAGAGGTCGACGCTGTAGGTACCCGCCGGGATGAAGTCGCCGCGCTCGAAACGGGACAGGTCGGTGGTGTTCTGGCCGGCGCCGGAAAGCAGGCTGCGGTCGAAGCTGGCATCCACGGCGTCAGCCGCCGGAGCGTTCGCATCCGCGCCCGCGGTGGCCGCGGCGGCGTGGCCGCCCCCGCCGCACAGCGCCAGGCCGACCAGGGCCGACAGCAGCCGGCGGCGGGCGACGGGCCCGCTGGCGGCAAGCGTGGCGCTGGCGCTGGCCGGATTCACCGCGCGATCGTGCCCTGGTAGGACGCCGGGGCGCCGAAATCATTGAGGACGGTGTAGTCGATCACGGTACCCGCCGCCGGCGCGCGGCGGAGGTTCTTGATCGGCAGGCGCAGCGTCGACAGCGGCGCGACCATGCCGTTGCCGGGCGCGTATGCCACGTGGTCGACGCTCAGCGACAGCTGGCTGAACGTGATGTGGTACGGCGTGGGGTTGTGCGCCACCAGCGCATAGCCCGCGCCGTCGGCGGCCACCGTCCAGGTGACCTGCCGGGCGGCGCCGAGCGGGTCGCCGGCCAGATGGGGCGGGCGGAAGAAAAGCTTCAGCCGCGAGCGCACGGCGAACTGCAGCGTGTTCTGCTCCTCGCCGGGTTTCGCCGCGGGCCTGGGCGGGATCTCCAGCACGTTCAGCCAGAACAGCGATTCGCGGTCCTTCGGCAACGACTGGTTGGTGTAGACGATGCGCAGGCTCTGGCCCTTGCCCGCATCCATGCGGAACAACGGCGGCGTGATGAGGAACGGCACTTTCGCCGTGTCGGGCGTGGATGCGGGGTTGCCGTCGTCGATCCACGCTTCGACCAGGGCCGGCTGGCTGCCGTCGTTGTTCAGGCGCACGGTGGTCTCGCCGGCCGCGGCGGAAAACACCACGCGGGTGCCGGCGATCACGACGCTGGCGTGGGCGTTGCTCAGGACCAGGCAAAAGGCCAGCAGCCCCGTGCCGAGAGCACAGGCGAGTCTGTTCATTGGGATGGCGGGTTCCGGGTGGAAGGCGGCCGCGTCGGCGATGCCGGCCACGGCCGCAAACGGCTTACAGGTAGTTCATCGTGAATTCGACGCTGGTGTTCGCCGCGCCTGCGCCTGCCGCGCCGCCGACAGCGATGTACTGCGCCGAGTAGTTCATGGTGGCGGCGCCGCCCGAGAGCGCGACCACCTGGGAGTTCTGCGCCGTCGCGGTGCCGCCGTTCAGGGGCATCACCTGGTTGCTGGCATTCAGCAGCTGGATTTCCACGTTGGTGGCGGTGCCGGTGCCGGTGAGCTTCAGGTTGCCGGTGACCGAGTCGATGTTGGCGCCCGAGAACTGGGTCTGCACGGTGCTCAGGGCCGGGTCGCAGCCGGTGATGCTGAGGCTGAACGGGGTCTTGTTGGCCGTGTTGCCGGCGGCGTTCAGCACCGGCGCCAGCACCAGCGGCAGGGCCACGTTCTTGGTGGCCTGGGTGCCGAAGGCGGTGCCTTCGACCTTGCAGGTCTGGCCCACCACCTGGCCGGTGATGTTGATGGTGCCGTCAACCGCCTGGGCGGTCGGGGCGAAGCCGATGGCGGCCATGGCGGCGAGCAGTGCGGTGGGCAGCAGGAGCTTGTGCATTATGGTTTTCCTCGTGGTGTCGACTGGTATGGACTTGCGTGACTGATACAGGGGGGCGACGACCGGGAAGCGGCAGGTGATGCTGCGGCCCGGCGCGTAGGGTCGTGCACTTGCAGGCGTCCCCCCGGACGGATGGCTGGCGCGGGTTCCGCCAAGGCTGGTACACAATAGGCAAAACACGTGCCATATCTTCCGTGTAAACGGTTACTCCGAGTGCTGGTGCCGATCATGGAACGGTGGAATTCGAGGCAGGGCAACGGTTCGTTGACGATTTATCGGACTTACCTGACAAATTATGGCACGAAAAAACTGCGAACCACGTCACTTAAAACGTATGGAAGGCACCGGGCGAGCGGAGGAGTTGGCGAGGGTCATGGACATGCTTGTAAAGTTCGCTTGACATGGGACAAGCTGATTCCCTACGCTGCTCATGTCAAGTTGACTTGACATGAGCGGATCAAGGGAGTCGCCATGCGGGTGCCACGAACCACCGAAAAGCAATATCGCCAGCGGCTGTCGCTGGCCATGACGGTCTATGTGGGCGTGATGTTGCTGGCATGGCCGCTGGTCCGCACCGCGGACGACACGCTGTTGAAGGTCGCGCTGGCGCTGACGCCGGTGCTGCCGGTGCTGTACGTGGTCTGGCTGATGGTCCGGCGCGTGCAGCAGGGTGACGAACTGGAGCAGCGCACGCACCTGATCGGCCTGGGCGTATCCACCGTGGTGGTCGGCGTGCTCAGTCTGGTCGGCGGCTTTCTTGCCGCGGCGCGCGTGCTGACGCTGCAGGGATCGGTGCTGATCTGGGCGTTTCCGGTGTTGCTGATCGGCTACGACGCGACGCGCTGGTGGGTGGCGCGCCGTTACGGCGCGGGCACCCTGTGCGGCGGCGACGGCCGCATGCCGGTGTGGCGGGCCTGCCTGCTGGGCGCGTCCGTGATGGGGCTGCTTGCGCTGGCGATGCTGCTGCGCCAGCAGCTTGATGGCGCGCGCGCCTTGGCGCTGCCCGCGCTGGCGCTGGCTGCGATGGTGGCCGGAGCCCTGCGCTGGCGGCGCGTGCGGAGCGGCACATCGGCGGAGGATGCGCCATGACGCTGCGCGCCGTACACCGCCGCTACCTGCGCGAGTTCCTCCCGGCGATGCTGGCCTACGTGGTGCTGATCGTGTTGTACGGCGTGCTGGTGCCGAGGATCGGAAGCCTGCCGTGGCGGATCGTGCTGGCGTTGCTGCCGTTGCTGCCCATCGTGCTGGTGATCCGCGCGATCGTGCGGGTGATCCGCGACCAGGACGAACTGGAGCGGCGCATCGACCTGGAGGCGATCGCGATCGCGGCGATGTCGGCCGGCTTCGGCTACTTCAGCTTCGGCCTGCTGCTCAGCGCGGGCGTCGGCTGGGCGGTGGACCCGGCGGCCGTGGCGATCTGGGTGATGCCGTGCCTGTTCGCTGGTTTCGGCGTGGCCAAGCTGCTGGTCGCCAGGCGCTACCGCGGGCGATGAACAACCACGTGCGCGAACTGCGTGGCGAGCACGGCTGGTCGCAGGCCGACCTGGCCGCGCGGCTGGACGTGTCGCGGCAGACCGTCAACGCGATCGAAACCGGCAAGTACGACCCCAGCCTGCCGCTGGCGTTCCGGATCGCGAGGCTGTTCGGCCGTCCGATCGAATCGATCTTCGTACCGGGTGAGGAGTGAGGGAATGGCAATGAAGGGACGTACCGCGATCCGCATCGGTGCCGTGGTCGTGGGCCTGGGTTTCCTGGCCTGGAACCAGTGGCGCGCGCGGGAGCCGGCCGCGGTGGCCGCCGCGCCGGCCGCGGCTTCGAGCGCCGCGGCAAAACCGTTGCCGCCGGCGCCGGCGGCGACCTGGCAACTGGGTTCGCTGACGCTGACCGCATGCGAACTGGCCCAGCCGAACAGCGGGCTGAGCACCGCGGCGTGGTGCGCCGAGTTCCCGGTGCCGGAAAACCGCGACGACCCGCACGGCCGCACGATCAGGCTGAAGCTGGCGGTACTGCGTTCGCGCGCGCAAGTGGCCAGCCCCGACATGCTGGCGTTCCTCGCCGGCGGTCCCGGCCAGGCGGCAACCGACTCGGCCGGCACGGTGGCGTCGGTGCTGCAGCCGCTGCTGGCGCACCGCCACGTGCTGCTGCTGGACCAGCGCGGCACGGGCGGCTCGAATGCCCTCGGCTGCAAGCACGTCGACGAGCGCGCCGCGCCCGGCGACGACGGCACGCTGGACGCGGGCAAGCTGCGCGCGGCGGCCGCCGAGTGCCTGCGCCAGCTGGCCGGCCACGCCGATCCGCGCTACTACACCACCACGATCGCGGCGCAGGACCTGGAAGACGTGCGCAAGGCACTCGGTTCGCCGCCGCTCGACCTGCTCGGCGTGTCGTACGGCACGCGGATGGCGCAGCAGTACCTGAGGCGCTTCCCGGACGCGGTGCGCAGCGTGGTGCTGGACAGCGCGGTGCCGAATGCGCTGGCGTTGGGCGAGGATTTCGCGCGCAACCTGGACGATGCGCTGAAGGCGCAGTTCGCCCGCTGCACCGCCGAGCCGGCCTGCAAGGCGAAGTTCGGCGACCCGGACCAGACCCTGTACCAGCTGCGCGACGCGCTGCGCGCGAACCCGCACGAGGTGAGCTTCCGCGACCCGCAGAGCTACCAGACGGTGAAGCGGATGCTGGACGAAGACTCGCTGGCCAGCGTGGTGCGCATGTTCGCGTATACGCCGGCCACCGCCGCGCTGCTGCCGCTGTCGATCGATGCCGCCGCGCACGGCGACGTCGGCCCGCTGCTGGGCCAGGCCAAGCTGCTGTCCGGCGAGCTGTCCGACCTGATGGGCAGCGGCATGCAGTATTCGGTGATCTGCAGCGAGGACGCCGACCTGCTCACGGCGCGCCCGCAGGATGCGCAGACCATCCTCGGCACGCGCATGGTCGACGCGCTGAAGGCGGTCTGCTCGGCATGGCCGAAAGGCGCGCGTCCGGCCGATTTCCACCAGCCGCTGAAGACCGCCAAGCCGGTGCTGCTGCTGGCCGGCCAGTACGACCCGGTGACTCCGCCGCGCTACGCGGAGGAAGTGGCGAAGGGCCTGCCGAACGCGCGCGTGCTGGTGCTCGAGGGGCAGGCGCACAGCGTGATGGCGTCCGGCTGCACGCCGCAGCTGATCCAGCACTTCGTCGAGAAGCCCGACCCGAAGGCGCTGGACGCGAGCTGCCTGGACCGGCTGCGGCCCACGCCGATCTTCATCGATTTCAACGGTTCAACCCCTTAAGGAGCGGCGCCATGATCGAGGTGAGGGATCTGCACAAGGCGTTCGGCGCGGTGAAGGCCGTCGACGGCGTCGGTTTCAGCGCCCGCGACGGCGAGATCACCGGCCTGCTCGGCCCCAACGGCGCCGGCAAGACCACCACGCTGCGCATGCTGTACACGCTGATGGCGCCGGACCGCGGCCAGGTGCTGGTGGACGGCATCGACGCGGCGGTCGATCCGCTCGGCGTGCGCCGCCGGCTCGGCGTGCTGCCGGATGCGCGCGGCCTGTACAAGCGGCTGACCGCGCGTGAGAACGTCGATTACTTCGGCCGCCTGCACGGCCTGTCGGAGGACCTGCTGGCGAGCCGGCGCGAAGCGCTGATCAAGGCGCTGGAGATGGATGACATCGCCGACCGCCGCACCGAGGGCTTCTCGCAGGGCCAGCGGGTGAAGACCGCGATCGCCCGCGCGCTGGTGCACGACCCGCGCAACGTGATCCTCGACGAGCCGACCAACGGCCTCGACGTGATGGCTACCCGCGCGTTGCGCCAGTTCATGCTGCGGTTGAAGGGCGAAGGCCGCTGCGTGCTGTTTTCCAGCCACATCATGCAGGAGGTCGCCGCGCTGTGCGATCGCATCGTGGTGATCGCGCACGGGCGCGTGGTGGCCGACGAATCGCCCGATGCGCTCAGGGCACAGACCGGCGAATCCAACCTGGAAGACGCTTTCGTGAAGATCATCGGCACCGACGAGGGACTGGCGGCATGACCACGACTCCACCGAAAACCCGGCGCGGCGGCGCCTTCCTCACCGTGTTGCTGAAGGAGGTGAAGGAGAACCTGCGCGACCGCCGCACCCTCGTCAGCGCCTTCCTCACCGGTCCGCTGCTGGGGCCGCTGCTGTTCGTGATGCTGATCAACCTCACCCTCAACCGCGAACTGGACAAGGCCGAGAAGTCGCTGCCGGTGCCGGTGATCGGCGCCGAGCACGCGCCGAACCTGGTCGCCGCGCTGAAGGCCGGCGGCGTGGTGCCGGGTGCGTCGGTGGCCGACCCGGCCCAGGCGGTGCGCAAGCAGGACGCCGACGTGGTGCTGCGCATCGCGCCCGGTTACGGCAAGGCCTGGCGCGAAGGCGAGCCGGTGCAGGTGGAGCTGTTCTACGACTCCTCGCAGCGCGACGCGAACACCTCGGTGGAGCGGGTCACCCAGCTGGTGGAAAGCTATGCGCGCCAGCAGGGCGCGATGCGGCTGGTGGCGCGCGGCCTGTCGCCGGGCACGGCCTGGCCGCTGCAGGTGGCCAAGCGCGACCAGGCCACGCCGCAGTCGCGCGCCGTGCTGATGTTCGCGATGCTGCCGTACTTCTTCGTCATCACCATCTTCATGGGCGGCATGTACCTGGCGATCGACCTCACCGCCGGCGAGCGCGAGCGGCAATCGCTGGAACCGCTGTTCGCCAACCCGGTGCCGCGCTGGAAGATCCTGTGCGGCAAGCTGGCAGCGATCTGCGCGTTCTCCCTTGCCAGCCTGCTGGTCACCCTGCTGGCGTTCGCCGTGGTGGGGCAATTCATCCCCGCCGGGAAGATCGGCATGGAACTGGACCTCGGCCTGCACTTCGCCAGCCATGTGCTGCTGCTGATGCTGCCGCTGGTGCTGCTGCTGGCCGCGCTGCAGTCGATGGTGGCCGCATTCGCCAAGAGCTACCGCGAGGCGCAGACCTACATCTCGCTGCTGATGCTGGTGCCGATCATCCCCAGCCTGCTGCTGTCGTTCATGCCGATCAAGGCGCAGGCATGGATGTACGCGGTGCCGCTGCTGGGCCAGAACCTCGGCATCATGCAGCTGCTGCGCGGCGACGGCGTCAGCGCCGGGCAACTCGGCCCGTGCCTGGCCGGCAGCGCGGCGGCGGCGCTGCTCGCGGTACTGGCGACGGTGCAGCTGTACCGCTCCGAGAAGCTGGCGATTTCGGCCTGACGCACGGGTTATCCCCCTTCCCGGCCGCGGTTTTGTAGGGCGGGCACTGCCCGCCGCTTTGCGCCACCTCGCCAAAAGCCAAAGGCCTGTGTAGGAGCGCACCCAGTGCGCGATGTTCTTCGTTCCGATGACACATCAGAGCATCGCGCACAGGGTGCGCTCCTACACCTTCCCCAGGGGTATCAACGCGGCGGCGCGGTCAGTTCCTGCGCGTCGAGGTAGCCGCGATGGTGGCGGTCGAGCTTGTGGAACTGGCGGCGCAGGTTGTCCTGGTATTCCCGCAGCGTGATCGGGTGGCCGCGGCCGCCGGGCAGTTCGTCGATTTCGAGGATGCCGTCGCCGTTGCGGTCCATCGCCTGGAAGCCGCGGCTCATGTAGGCGACGTACTCAGCCTCGCTGACGCGGCCGTCGCCGTCGCTGTCGAACAGTTGCAGGTACTGTGCCCGCGTGTCCTGGGCCAGCGTGGCCGATGCCGCCAGCAGCAGCGCCAGCGCGGTGGCCAGGCGCGCGTTCAGCGGTGGCTGCCGTGGATGCCGATGAACTGCAGGAACTCCGCGCGGGTGCGTGCGTCGTCGCGGAAGGTGCCCAGCATCTGGCTGGTCACCATCGACACGCCGCGCTTGTGCACGCCGCGGGTGGTCATGCACTCGTGGCTGGCGTCGACCACCACCGCCACGCCGGCCGGCTTCAGGGTTTCCTGGATGCACTGCGCGATCTGCGCGGTGAGCTTTTCCTGCACCTGGAAGCGGCGCGCGAAGCCGTCCACCACGCGGGCCAGCTTGCTGATGCCGACCACCCGGTTGGTCGGCAGGTAGCCGACGTGGGCGCGGCCGATGATCGGCGCCATGTGGTGTTCGCAGTGGCTCTCGAACTCGATGTCGCGCAGCACCACCATCTCGTCGTAGCCGTTCACTTCCTTGAAGGTGCGGCGCAGGTAGTCGCCCGGGTCGGATTCGTAGCCGGAAAACCAGTCGCGGTAGGCCTTCACCACCCGCTTGGGCGTATCCAGCAGGCCTTCGCGCGAAGGATCCTCGCCGGCCCAGCGCAGCAGTGTGCGCACGGCCTCCTCGGCCTGTTCCTGGCTGACGTCGTTCGGCTGGGGCTGGTCGCTCATGCGGATGCCTTTGGGGTTGCGGGTTGGGTCAGTTTAACGGCAGCGTCCACCCAGCGCAGGCGCGGGCATGGCGGGGCGCTCAGGCTTCCGGGTCGTCGCCCTCGTCCGGCGCGGGCACGTCGTCACCCAGCAACTGCTGGGTGACTTCGCCCGGTGCGGTTTCCACGCTGCGCAGTTTGCGTTCGATCGCGCGGGTGCGCGCGCCGGTCGCGTCGATCTGGTTGCTGGCCTGGTCGAGATTCTTCTTGACCTTGTCCAGCACCACGCCGAACTTGCCGAATTCCGTCTTGACCGCGCCCAGCAGCTGCCATACCTCGCTGCTGCGTTTCTCGATCGCCAGCGTGCGGAAGCCGGCCTTGAGGCTGGTCAGGATCGCAGCCAGCGTGGTCGGCCCGGCGACCGTGATGTGGTGGTCGCGCTGCAGCGACTCGAACAGGCCCGGCCGCCGCAGCACTTCGGCGAACAGGCCCTCGGTGGGCAGGAACAAGATGGCGAAATCCACCGTGTGCGGCGGCACCACGTATTTGCTGCGGATGCGCTTGGCCTCGTCGCGCACACGCCGCTCCAGCGCGTTGGCGGCGTCCGCCGCGGCGTTGGCGTTGGCGTTTTCCTGGGCTTCCTGCAGTCGCTGGTAGTCCTCGAGCGGAAACTTGGCGTCGATCGGCAGCCACAGCGCGGCACCATCGACGCCGTTGGGCATGTGGATGGCGTATTCCACCCGCGCGTCGGAGTTGGGCACCACGGCCACGTTGACGGCGTATTGGTCGGGCGTCAGCAGCTGTTCGAGCAGCGCGCCGAGCTGGGTTTCGCCCAGTACGCCACGCGTCTTCACGTTGCCGAGCACGCGCTTGAGGTCGCCCACGCCGGTGGCCAGGCTCTGCATCTCGCCCAGGCCGCGCTGCACCGCTTCCAGGCGTTCGGAGACCAGCTTGAAAGACTCGCCCAGGCGGGTTTCGAGGGTGGCGTGCAGTTTCTCGTCGACGGTGGCGCGCATCTGCTCGAGCTTGGCCGCGTTGTCCTGCTGGATCGCGCCGAGCTTGGCCTCCAGCGTGGCGCGTACTTCGCCCATGCGCTTCTCGTGCTCGGCGCTGAGCGCGCTGAAGCGCTGTTGCTGCTGCTCGCCGAAATGGTTGAGCGCGAGCGTGGTTTCCTCACGGCTCTTGCGTGCATCGTCGGCGAGGCGTTGCGCCAGCGCCTGCAGGCCGGCGTCGGTTCGCTCGGTGAGCAGGTGCAGGCGCTGCCCGAAGCCGTCGATGCGCTCGG
Source organism: Rhodanobacter sp. FW101-FHT13A11 (assembly GCF_058790335.1). Classification (NCBI taxonomy): domain Bacteria; kingdom Pseudomonadati; phylum Pseudomonadota; class Gammaproteobacteria; order Lysobacterales; family Rhodanobacteraceae; genus Rhodanobacter; species Rhodanobacter sp. FW101-FHT13A11. The sequence continues at coordinate 212,319 of NZ_JBYTCN010000006.1, forward strand.
CCTGCTGCTGCGACGTGCCGCTGAGCTGTTCGCCGAGATGGCTGCGGAAACGGTCGAAGCCCTGCTGCAGTTCCTCGCGCCCGGCGCGCTGCTCCTCGCGCAGCGTGCGCTCGACGCGGGCGCTGTCGTCCTTCAGCGCGTCCAGCTTCGCGCCCAGGCCGGGGTCGCCGCGCCCGCGCAGCAGCGCGGCGATCTGCAATAGCAGCACCAGCGCGGCGAGGATGACGAGGACGGTCAGCAGGGTCTCGGTGAGCGGCATGGAACGTTTTCCCGGGTCGATGCATCCAGTGTACGTCCAGCCGTCTCATCGGCTGCGCCTATTTCACGTCGCCGTTGCTGCAGCGGTGCATCATGGGCCGATCCGTCGGCCCGGGAGACAGACATGGAGCACATTCACGATTACCTGATCATCGGCGGCGGCATGGCTGCCGATGCTGCCGCCAAGGCGATCCGCGAGGTCGATGCCGCGGCGAACGTGGGCGTCGTCGGCGCCGAGGCGCAACCACCGTACAAACGACCGCCGCTGTCGAAAGCGCTGTGGAAGGGCGACAAATCGCTGGCCGACATCGACCTGGCCACCGCGGCCAGCGGCGCCGTGCTGCATCAGGGCCGGCGCATCGAGGCGCTGGACCGCGTGGCCCATGTGGCGCGCGACGACCGCGGCGACAGCTACCGTTACCGCCGCCTGCTGCTGGCTACCGGCGCCACCCCGCGGCAGCTGCCGTTCGAGGGCGGCGAGCGGATCATCCATTTCCGCACGCTGGACGATTACCAGGCTTTGCGGCGTTACGCCAAGCCCGGCGCCTTCATCGCGGTGATCGGCGGCGGCTTCATCGGCTGCGAGCTGGCGGCTTCGCTGTGCAGCCTCGGCTGCAAGGTGACCTTGCTGTTTCCCGGCGCGACGATCGGCGCAGGGCGCTACCCCGATGGCCTGGCGCACTACCTCGACGACTACTACCGCAGCCGCGGCGTGGATGTGCGCAGCGGCGCCCGCGTGCAGGGCAGCAACCCCACCGACGGCGGGGTGGAGCTGGTGCTGTCCGACGGCAGCCTGCTGCGCGTGGAGGCGGCGGTGGCCGGCCTCGGCGTGACGCCGAACACCGCGCTGGCCGAACAGGCCGGCCTCGCCGTCGATGACGGCATCGTGGCCGATGCCCGCCTGCGCAGCAGCGACGCGGATATCTGGGCCGCCGGCGACGTGGCCAACTTCTACAACCCGGCGCTGGGCCGGCGCCTGCGAGTGGAGCACGAGGACGCGGCGGTCAGCATGGGCCGCCATGCCGGCCGCGCGATGGCTGGGGTTGCCGGGGAATACATCGCGCTGCCGTTCTTCTATTCCGATCTGTTCGACCTCGGCTACGAGGCGGTCGGCCTGCTCGATACACGGCTGCAGGTGGTTGAGGACTGGCGCGAACCGAACCGCGAGGGTGTGGTGTACTACCTCGAAGGCGGTCGCGTGCGCGGCGTGCTGCTGTGGAACGTGTGGGATCAGGTGGATGCCGCGCGCGAGCTGATCGCCGAGCCCGGCCCGTTCGATGCCGTGTCGCTGCGCGGGCGGTTGCCGCGCAGCGCGTAAACAACCACTACCGCAGATGAAGCTGGCGGTCCCATCCACCCGGCAGCCTCGTAGGGCGGGCACGGCCCGCCGGCTTTGGTTTTCGCAGACGTGAGGTAGAGCGGCGGGCCGTGCCCGCCCTACGAAATACCCTCGTTGTCGAGGTTCAAGCTCGGAGGCCCGGGAGTTTCAATCCACCCGGCAGAACACCGCCTTCAGGTAGCGGCCTTCCGGTACGTCGGTGCGGAACGGATGGTCGGCGCCGGCGCCGCGCACTTCCAGCACCTGGATCTCGCGGCCGGCGTTGAGCGCCACCCGGCGCAGCATCTCCAGGAACTCGCTTTCGCCGACCAGGCCGGTGCACGAGCAGGTCAGCAGCAGGCCGCCGGGCGGGATGATGTCCAGCGCCATGCGGTTCATCGCGAAGTATTTCTTCAGCGCGTCCATCACCTTGCTGCGGTCGCGGGTGAGCTTGGCCGGGTCGAGGATCACCGCGTCGTAGCGCTCGCCGCGCGCTACCGCCGCGCGCACCCAGTCGAAGATGTCGGCCTGCTCGAATGTCACTGCGACGTTGTTCGCGGCGGCGTTGGCGCGGGCGACTTCCAGGATGCCCGCATCGAGGTCGACGCCCACCGCTTCGCGCGCACCGGCCGCCATCGCATGCACGGCGAAGCCGCCGGCGTTGCAGCACAGGTCGAGCACGCGGCGGCCCTTCGCCAGTTCCGCGAAGCGCTTGCGGTTGTCGCGCTGGTCGGCGAAGAAGCCGGTCTTGTGGCCCAGGCCGGGCGCGGCGTGGAAGCGCAGCCCGTGCTCATGCACCTCGAACGGCGCGGGCACCTCGGGGCTGCGGCAGTCGAACGATTCCTGCTTCTGCACGTGCGACTCGGCGAACCAATAAAGCTGCGCGTCGGGAAAGTGCGCCAGCAGGGCGGCATGGATCGCCTCGCGGAAACGCCACATGCCGGCGGCGAAGTATTCGATCACCAGGACGTCGGCGTAGCGGTCGACGATCAGGCCGGACAGGCCGTCGCCCTCGCTGTGCACCACGCGCCAGGCGTCGCTGACGGCATCCAGTCGCAGCCAGTCGCGGCGCAGCTGCACGGCGCGGGCAAGGCGCGCGGCGATCCAGTCGGCATCGATGCCGGCGTCCGGATGCGCATCGAGCAGGCGCAGCGCGATGCGCGCGTGGCCGTTCCAGAACGCGCGGCCGACGAAACGGCCCTTCGCATCGTGCACCGCGACCAGGCTGCCCGGCGGCAGCTTCTGCTCCGGCTTGTGCAGCTGCGCCGACCATACCCACGGGTGGCCGGGGCTGCGGTCGGATTTCAGGCGGATGACGGGGAGCGCGGCGGGTATGTTCATCCGCGCATGATAGCCGGTGCTTTGCTCCTCTCCTGCTGCGCAGAGGAGGCCGGGAGGGGTTGCTCGAGCTGGCGTGGAAGATCAAGAGTGAACCCCACCCCAGCCATCCCCTGCTTCGCAGGGGATGGAGCAGAGCGCTTCAGCGCAGGCGCAGTACCAGCCACGACAGCAGCGCCAGCAGGTTGAGGCCCAGCCGCGACACGGCCGGTCCGGCCATCGCCAGCACGAAGCCCTGGCTGCCGAAGTGCCAGTCGATGCCCAGCCGCGGCGCGGCCTGCAGGGTGGCGTACACGTTGACGAAGGCGCCACAGTGCAGCGCGTAGCTGAAGATGGGCGTGGCGATCAGCGGCAGCTGCAGCAGCTGCGCCCAGCGCGACAGCCGCACGCCGCCTTCGCCGCCTTCCAGCAGCCGCACGCCGGCGACCAGTACGAAGCCGTACAGGAGCAGGCCGATCAGCGCGAGGATGCTGTCGTGGGTCGAGCCCAGCGGCAGCAGGCGGCGCAGCATCACCGCCACGCCGTACAGGCCGCCGGCGACTTCGAGGATGCCGATCAGGCGAAAGAGAAAATTGCGCACGCGTGGCCCCGTTCAAAAGACGCAAGCTTAGCCGAGCAGGGCCGGCGTGATTTGCGTGGGCGTCGCGATTTTCCGCGAATGGCGAGGCGGCTCAGGCGATCAGCACGCCGCGCGCTTCCTCGACGATGGCATGTGGCACGAAGCGGGCGCTGTCCCGGGTGACCAGCGAATCGTCCTCGCGGATGCCGATGCCGCAGGCACGGTCGCCGACTACCCAACTGCCGATCAGCGGATAGTGGCCATCGAAGCCGAGCAGCGGGTGGCAAGCCTGGCGAATGCACGGGCCGTCGCGGTACGGACCGTCGGTGCGCAGTTCACGGCCGTCGTCCAGGTGCATCGTGATGTTGGCGCCTTCGCGCGAGTGCAGCGGCTTGCGCACCCAGCCGCGCGGCAACTCGCCGCCGCCGTCGAACTCGGCCGGCAGCAGGTTCGGGTGGCCGCGATGCGCCTCCCACAGCAGCGGCAGGATGCCCTTGTTGCTCAGCAGCGCCTTCCACGGCGGCTCGATCAGCTGCAGGCCGGAGCGCGGCAGGCAGGCGCCGAACGATTCGCGGAACATGTCCTCCAGCGGATACAGCTTGAACAGGCAGCCGATCACCTGGTCGTCGAGGTCGGTGAAACGGCCGTCGGCAGACACGCCGATGTCCTCGATGGCCAGGGTGCCGCAGTCGATGCCCGCCTGCAGCGCGCAATCGCGCAGGTAGGCGACGGTGCCCTGGTCTTCCGCCGAATCGCGCACGGCGGCGAAGTGGAACGGCCGCGCGATGCCGCGCGCGATGGTGCCGAACGCCTCCACCAGTGACTCGTAGATCGAGTTGAACTGATCGCTGCCGGCCGGCAGCTGGCCGCGCGCTAGCTGGTCCTCCAGCCATTGCCACTGGAAGAACGCGGCCTCGAACAGCGAGGTGGGCGTGTCGTAGTTCAGCTCGTACAGCTTGGCCGGGCCGTTGCCGCCGTAGGCAAAGTCCATGCGGCCGTACAGGTGCGGCTGGCGCTCGCGCCAGCTCTGCGCGATCCAGTCGCGGTACGGCTCGGGGATCGCCAGCTGCTGCATGTGCTGCTCGCTGCCCACGATGCGCTCGACCATGTCCAGCGCCATCGCGTGCAGTTCCTCGGTGGGCGCCTCGATGCCGTCCTCGATCTCGCGCAGGGTGAACGCGTAGTACGCCGACTCGTCCCAGTACGGCGCGTCGTCGATGGTGTGGAAGCCGAAGCCGCAGGCGGCGGCCTTCGCGCGCCAGTCGGGGCGTTCGGCCGTGGCGATGCGGCGCATCAGCCGCCGATGCCGCGGCTGCTGCCGGAGCTGCCGAAGCCGGAACGGCTGACCGTGACCGCGCGGTTCGGCGTGGCGTTGACCGGCACCATCGCGGTGCCGGTGCCGCCGCGGTAGACGCCGCCGGCACCGGCGGCCGGGCGCTGCCAGCCGCCGTTGCTGTCGCGGAACGCCGGCGCGCTGTTGAAGCCGTTGGCGGCCACGCCGTTGCGCGACATCATCTGCGACAGGAAGAAGCCGGTCATCAGCGGGCCGAAGAACGAATGATTGGCTCCGTCGCTGCGTTCGGCGCACTGCTCCTTGCCGTAGCTGGCCTCGCACGCCTCGCGGTTGGCGAAGCGCGGCGCGCTGGCCGTCGCATCCTGCTGCGCCTTGGCGAACGCCTGCCGGCAGGTGGCGCTGTCGTTGGTCTGCGCCACGCAGGCCTCGACCGAGGTGTACAGGCCTTCGCGCGACGCGCTTTCGCTGCGATCGCAGGCGGTCAGCAACAACGGAGCCGTGCTCATCAGCAGCAGGGCGGCGGTGCGGGATCGTTTCATGGGCACGCTCGGCAAGTTATCCGGCCAAGCATGCCTGCTTGTGCGGGCGGAAGGAAGTTCTTGCGGATACCCGGAACGGAACCGGTAGGAGCCCGCTCGCGGGCGATGCTCCTGTTTCGATGATTCGGGCGAAGATCAGAACAACAGCATCGCCCGCGAGCGGGCTCCTACGGATATGTCTCCGGCGCACCGGGCCTAGCTGAGCGCGTCGGCCAGCTCATGCAGGTCGGCGACGTGCTGTTCCCACCAGCGCGATTCGGCGGCGAACGGGAACGCGGCGGGGAAGGCCGGGTCGTGCCAGCGCGCGGCGATCCAGCCGGCGTAGTGCAGCTGGCGCATCGCGCGCAACGCCGGGACCAGTGCCAGCTCGGCGTGGTCGAACGGGCGGAACTGCCGGTAGCCCTCGAGCACGGCGTCCATCGCGCGTTCGTCGTTGGCGAGCATCCACAGGTCCTGCACCGCCGGGCCGCTGCGCGCATCGTCGAAATCGACGAAGTGCGGGCCGGCGTCGGTCCACAGCACGTTGCCGGGATGGCAGTCGCCGTGCAGGCGCAGCTGCCGCACCGGGCCGAGCGCTTCCAGACGCGCGGCGATCGTCGCATCCAGCCGCGTCGCCGCGGCGTGGTAATTCGCCTGCAGCGAGGCCGGCAGCAGGGACGAATCGAGCACCGCGCGCATCGGCTGCCGCACCATCGTGTCGCGGTCGAGCCGGTCGCGATGCGCGAACGGCTGCCGGCCGCCGATCAGGTGCAGGCGCGCAATCAGCCGGCCCAGCCATTGCAGTTGGTCCAGCGCCTCCAGTTCCGGGGCGCGGCCGCCGCGGCGCGGGGTCAGCGCATAGCGGAAGCCGCCATGCTGCAGCAGGGTGCGGCCGCCGAAGGCGAGCGGCGCCACCACCGGCAGCTCGGCGTCGGCCAGTTCCTGCGTGAACGCATGTTCCTCGATGATCGCCGCATCACTCCAGCGGCCGGGCCGGTAGAACTTCGCGATCACTGGCGAAGCGTCTTCCAGGCCCACTTGCCATACCCGGTTCTCGTAGCTGTTCAGCGCCAGCAGCCGGCCGTCCGGCCACAGGCCGCAGGCGCCGACCGCGTCGAGCACCAGGTCGGGGGTGAGGCTGGCGTACGGCGTGTCGGCTGTCATCAGGTACCGCGCCTTTTGTGGTTGCCTCCTCTCCCTCCGGGAGAGGAGTGTGACCGGAGGAAATCCCCTTGCGGGAAGGTGAGGGAGCGGGTTTTCGCAGAAAAAACCGCGCTCAACGTACGCCCATGCCGCGTGCCGGGATCACCGCCATGGTGATGCGCGAGATGCACACCAGCGCGCCTTCCTCGTTCTCGATGCGGATCTCCCACACCTGGGTGGTGCGGCCGATGTGCAGCGCCCTCGCGGTGCCGGTCACGGTGCCGCTGCGCACGCCGCGCACGTGGTTGGCGTTGATATCGAGCCCGACGGCCAGTTCCTTCCCGGGGTCCAGCGTGAGCATCGCCGCGGTGCTGCCCAGCGTCTCGGCCAGCGCCACCGAGGCGCCGCCGTGCAGCAGGCCGTACGGCTGGTGGGTGCGCGAATCGACCGGCATGCTGCCGGCCAGCCAGTCGTCGCCGACCGCGGTGATGCGGATGCCCAGCGTCTCCATCATGGTGCTGGCGCTCCAGCCGTTGAGGCGGGCGAGGTCGGTGGGTTGTTTCCAGAGGCTCATCGTTGATTCCTTCGGTGCGAGGCCGCATTGTTGTCCGCTGCGATCGCCGCGACAATGCACTGGTGTTTACCGTCACCCTCAAATCTTCCGGCCGCCGGTTCTCGGTGGCCCCCGGCGAAACCGTGCTGGAAGCGGCGCAGCGCGCCGGCGTGGCGTTGCCGTATTCGTGCCGGGCCGGCGTCTGCGGCAGCTGCAAGGCGATCTTGCTGGAGGGGCGCTGCGACTACCCGCGCAACCCGCCGCGGGCGCTGGACGCGGGCGCGCTGGCGCAGCATGCGGTGCTGCTGTGCCAGGCGGTGCCGGCCAGCGACCTGCTGCTGGAGGCGCGCGAGGTCCCCTCGGTGGAGGACATCGCGCGACGCCAGCTCGACATGGTGGTGGCGGAGAAATGGCGGCTGGCGAACGAAGTCATCGGCCTGCGCCTGCTGCCGGCCCACGGCGAGCGCCGGCTGAAGCGGCTGCCGGGGCAGTACGTGGACGTGCTGCTCGACGACGGCCGGCGCCGCCCGTTCTCGGTCGCCAACGGCCCGCGCGACGACGGCATGATCGAACTGCACGTGCGGCACGTCGCCGGCGGCGGCTTCACCTCGTGGGTCAGCGACCGGCTGCAGGTGGGCGACCGGCTGCGCATCGAGGGGCCGCTGGGCACCTTCGTGCCGCGCGAGGATTCCGAGCGGCCGATGATCTTCATGGCCGGCGGCACCGGCTTCGCCCCGGTCAAGGCGATCGTGGAGCACTTCATCGCGCTGGGCACGCGCCGGCCGATGCGGGTGTACTGGGGCGCACGCAGCGCAGCCGGGCTGTACCTGCGCACGCTGGCCGAATACTGGGCGCGCGAGCTGCCGAACCTGCGTTTCTGCCCGGTCGTTTCCGACCCGGCGCGGGCCGACGGCCTGCGTACGGGACTGGTGCACGAAGCGGTGCTGCTGGACCAGACCGACCTGTCCGGCCACGACCTGTACATGAGCGGCCCGCCGGTGATGATCGACGCCGCGCATCCGCGATTCCTCGCTGCGGGCTTGCCGGAGGAGCGGCTCTACTACGACTCGTTCGAATACGCGCCGGACGTGCTGGCGCAGATCCTCGCCGGGCGCGCCGGCATCCACGACCGGTAGGAGCGCACCCTGTGCGCGATGGCTCTTTTGCGATATGGCAAAGAGCCATCGCGCACAGGGTGCGCTCCTACCGGCCCTTGGCCACTGGCAGCTGCGCCGCGTGCCAGGCCAGCACGCCGCCGCCCAGGGTGTAGACCTTGCCGAAGCCGGCCTTGATCAGGCGCTGCGAAGCCTTCAGCGAGTTGCCGCGGCCGTCCTTGTCCATCACCACCACCGGCAGTTCCTTCGCCTTGGCCAGGTCCTTGTGCTCCGGGTCGAACTGGCTCATCGCCACGTGCCTGGCGCCGGGCACGTGCATTTTCTCGAACTCGGCGATCGCCGACAGGTCGATCAGCAGCGGGTTCTCGCGGTTGATCAGCTGGGTCAGGCCGGCCGGGCTCAGTTCCCTGACCTTGCTGAACAGCGTGCTGACCTGGATCACGATCAACGCCAGCAGCAGGATCACGAACAGGGCCGACAAGGCCGCATGGTTGCCGACAAATTCGGGCAGCTTGTGCAGGAAATCGTTCATCGTCAGTCCACTTCGCGCGCGCGGCGCCGATCCGGGTAAACCGGCGATTATACGGGTATGTCGCGGCCGCCGCGGCCCGGCGCCTGTTCAGGCGCTCAGTCCTGCGTGATGTCCGGCAGCCCGCTGGTCAGCCACCAGTGCTTGGTCTTCTCGTCGTAGTGCCAGGTCTGGTGGTCGACGACGCTGCGCTCGGACTGGGTGTGGACGTTGATCAGGTTGATCAGCACCGTCTGCTGCACGTCGAAGTCGCCGCTGGGCACCGGGCCGGCGCCGTCGTCGTACTCGCTTACCCGTACCTGCTGGTAGCGCGCCAGGTCGATCGTGCTGAGCGGGTGGGCGGCGCGGCGGGACGGTTCGATGAACTGCGCCGCGCTGCGGAAGTCGCCCCAGCGCAGCGTGCTGCCATAGGCCTTCAGCGTGGTGGTCAGCTCGTCGCTGCGGGTCTTGGTGGCGCAACCGGCCAGCGCCGGCAGCATGGACAGCGCGACAAGCAGGCTCAGGATGCGGCGCATGGTCTTCCTCCCCGATGGATATCCGGCCATTCTGCCCCAAGTGGCGGCGGACGACTCAGGCACGCCGCTTGGCGACGAAGCGGGCGGCCAGGGTGGCGGCGGGCCGGCCGTCGTCGTCGGGCACCACGCAGTCCACGCCGATGCGCGCCTTGCCGCGGGCGGCCAGCGTGTCGAAGAAGGTGGCCCAATCGGCGTGTGCGGCGAGCCGCGCCTCGCTGTGGAAGTCCCGCCACAGCGGCGCCAGGTAGCGCACGGCCGACTCGGCCACGAACACGTCGCAGTCGAGGCCGCGCCGGCGCAGCGCCAGTTCCACCAGCGCCCAGCCGCTCAGGGTCATCAGGCTGACCAGGCTGCCGCCGAACGCGCAGCCCTTGTCGTTCACGTTCGGCGCCAGCGGCGCGCGCAGGCCGAGGAAATCGTCTCCGCAGCCGGCCAGCTGCAGGTCCATCGCGTGGGCCAGCGGGATCTCGTTGCGGATGAATGCGATCAGTTGTCGGGCAGGTGTCGCGTCGTCGTCGAGGGTACTCACGTGATCGGGGATTCGCGGGAAGGGAAGCCCGTCAGTGTAGGGCCACCGCTACACTGGGGCCATCACAGTGAAGGGACGCGGTGCGCGGATGCAGCGGCAATCCTCCGGAAAACCCCGGCTGCGCGGCCGGACCGTGGTGATCACGCGTCCGGCCGGCACCGCCTCGGCGCTGGCGCGGCGGGTGCGCGCGCTCGGTGGCGTGCCGCTGTTGCTGCCGGGCCTGGCGCTGCGCGGCGCGGCGGACGAGGTGGCCGCGCGCAACGGCCTGCGCATGGCGCTGGCGGACGAATTGCTGGTGTTCACCAGTCCCGCTGCGGTGCGTTACGCCGCGGCGCTGCTGCCGCTCGAAACGGCGGCAGTGGTGCTGGCGGTGGGCCGGGGCACGGCACGCGCCTTGCGTCGGCACGGCGTTGCCGCGCCGCTGGTGCCGCGCGGCATGCAGGACAGCGAAGGCCTGCTCGAACATTCCGCCCTGCGCGACCTGCGCGGCCGCCGGGTCGCGC
>NZ_JBYTCN010000007.1:0-9866 GCF_058790335.1 Rhodanobacter sp. FW101-FHT13A11
TCTTCGCTTGGACATGACACTCCTTTTTGACCATGATCGGTCTTCTTAGAAGTGTCCGCGTTAACGGGGTAGAACCCGGGCGGAGCAACAGGGCATCCGGATCGACCATATCCAGCCAGGTAAGCCGCAGCAGAACGCCTATGTCGAACGCTACAACCGAACGGTGCGTTACGCCTGGCTTGCACGAACCCTGTTCGAGTCGATCGAGCAAGTACAGGACATGGCCACTCGCTGGCTATGGACTTACAACCACGAGCGCCCGAACATGGCACTCGGTGGCATCACGCCGATACAGAAATTGGCGCTCGCCGCTTAGCTCCACTTTTGCTGTCAGTTAAAAGTGGGGGGATTACCTAGCGACCTTCTGGGCCGCCGTGAAGACATCGCGGGCGGACGTCGTGCCCGGGACGTGCTCCGTACCCTCGACCCCGAGGTCCATCCAGCCTGAGTTGATGGCGTCATACATCGTTTCGGCCGGTCCCGTGTGGCCCTTCGGAATGCCGATCTGCTCGAACGCCGCCGGCCACCCGGCCCGCGGGATAGCAAAAGCTTTGACGTCGACCTTCAAGACTTCACCCAATTGCGTCGCTACGTCATCCGCGCTGACCATCGAGCCGAGCTCGATGACCCGATGCCCCGACCACGCCGGCCCGGTCAGAAGCGCTGCGATCTCGGCGCCGACATCATCGGTCGCGACCATGGTCGATTTCCGATCGGTCGGGTTGTAGTAGACGGGGAGCGTGCCACCCTGGGCAACATGCAAGCCGTAGAGGAAGTTTTCGAAAAACCCGCCGGCGCGCACATAGGCGATCGGCAATGTCAGGTCGCGGAATCCCTGCTCCAGAAGCGACAGGGCCGTGATCATCCCCAGCCCGCTGGTTCTGTTCGCCCCCATGGACGAGAGTGCTACCACCCGCGGCGCTGCTGCCCGGGCAAGCGCACCGACGTAGTTTGCAATCACCGCCTTTGCTTCTTTGTAGTCGGGCGAAGGCGCCCATATCGGTGGCAACATGACAAACGCGCCTTCGACATCTCGAAGCGCCATCTCGATGGCTGCCGAATCATTCCAGTCGCCGTCGACCAGTTGCACGCCTTGGTCGGCCCATTTCGCCGCCTTTTCACGATTCCGGACGAGCGCGCGTACTTCTTTGCCATGCGCCAACAGATGTTTTGCCGTTGCGCCGCCAACTTTTCCCGTGATTCCCATGACTAAAAACATGAGCGTTCTCCTGATCTGTGAGGTTTCTGTATGCAAAGGCCAACTGACAGGCCTGGGGTAGGTCTACTATAGAGACCGCCTCCGCGTGCCGTAAGGAGGCAGTTTTTTGTAACCAGCAGATCTCGAGGAATTCCGCATGAGCAACGCTTTGAGCGCCATCGAAAGATTCAGCCGATATCCGTTGGGCGAGTCCCAGTCCGTGCACTGTCCGGTGCGCGACGTGCTCGACCGTATCGGCGACAAATGGAGCATGCTCATGATCATGGCTCTCGCGATGCGACCGCACCGCTTCAGCGAGCTTCACCGTGCTGTCCATGACATTTCCAAGCGCATGCTCACCCAGACCTTGCGCGATCTGGAGCGCGACGGACTGATCACCCGCCATGTCTTTCCGACCAAGCCGCCGAGCGTTGAATATCGTCTGGCTCCGCTGGGCCTATCGCTGCTGGACCCGATGGCGAGCCTCGTCGAGTGGGCGGACCGTTGCCATGGCGATATCCATGCCGCACGCGCCCGCTTTGACGGCACGCCCGGTGATGCCCCGCGTCAGGCTTTTCCTGCTCGATCGAAGGTGCCGCTTGTTCACAAGAAGAGGGCGTGAGGCTCGGTCGCAAAAGGTGTCAGGGCCAATTCCCGACGTGCCGTCTTCAAACCTCAGCCCCGCTTCCGCAACGCGTCCACCAACAGCGAAAACGCCGGCGAAGGCTGCCGCCGGCTCGGGTAGTAGAGGTGGTAGCCGGGGAAGGGCGGGCACCAGTCGGCGAGCAGGCGCTGCAGGCTGCCGTCCGCGATGTCGGTCCGCACCATGTCCTCGGGCACGCAGGCCAGGCCGAAGCCGTCGCGTGCCGCGGTAATGATGTGGCGGGTGTTGTTGAAGATCAGCCGGCCTTCCACACGCACGTTCAGGGGGCGGCCTTTCTTCTCGAACTCCCAGGCGTACAGGCCACCGTGGGTGAGGAAGCGGAGGTTGATGCAGTCGTGGCCGGTGAGGTCGCGCGGTGTCTTGACCTTGGGGCGCGAGGCCAGGTAGTCCGGCGAGCCGACCACGGCCATGCGCATCGGCGGGCCGATGGGTACGGCGATCATGTCCCGGGCTACCTGTTCGCCGAGGCGGATGCCGGCGTCGAAGCGCTCGGCCACGATGTCGGTGAGGCTGGAATCGCTGATCACCTCGATGCGGATGTCCGGGTAGTCCGGCAGCAGCTTGCGCAACACCGGCCACAGGATGGTGCTGGCGGCGTGTTCGCCGGTGGTGATGCGGATGGTGCCGCTGGGCTTGTCGCGCAGTTCGCTGAGGCCGGCGAGGGCCGTGTCGATGTCCTCGAAGTTCGGCGTCAGTGCCTTGATCAGCCGCTCGCCCGCTTCGGTGGGGGCGACGTTGCGCGTGGTGCGGGTGAGCAGGCGCAGGCCGAGCCGCGCTTCCAGGGCGCGGATGGTGTGGCTGAGCGCCGAGGGCGACACGCCGAGCTGCGCGGCGGCACGCGTGAAGCTGCGCTCCCGCGCCACAGCGAGGAAGGCCTGCAGGTCGTTGTAGTTTTCGCGCGCCATGTGCCGACGACCGATTGATGAATGTCGATCATAAGTGCATTCGGATTACGGGGCCTAATCAAGACAAGCCGGCGCGCTCACACTGTCCGCATTCCACTCTCCACGGAGCTGACCATGCAAACGCGCACCCTCGACCGCAGCGGCCTCACCGTCTCCGCCCTCGGCTTCGGCTGCATGGGCCTGAACTATGGCTATGGCCCGGGTCCGGGCAAACAGGAGGCGATCACGCTGATCCGCGAGGCCTTCGCCAATGGCGTGACCTTTTTCGATACCGCCGAGGCCTATGGCCCGTTCACCAATGAGGAACTGGTGGGCGAGGCGCTGGCGCCGATCCGTGACCAGGTGGTGATCGCCACCAAGTTCGGCTTCAAGGACGGCAATGTGTCGGCGGGCATGGACAGCCGGCCGGCGCGCATCCGCGAGGTGGCCGAGGCGGCGCTCAAGCGGCTGAAGACCGACCGCATCGACCTGTTCTACCAGCACCGGGTCGATCCGCAGGTGCCGATGGAGGACGTGGCCGGCACGGTCAGGGAGCTGATCGCCGAAGGCAAGGTGAAACACTTCGGCCTCTCCGAAGCCGGCGTGCAGTCGATCCGGCGGGCCCACGCCGTGCAGCCGGTCGCCGCGCTGCAAAGCGAATACTCGCTGTGGTGGCGCGAGCCGGAGCAGGAGGTGCTGCCGACCTGCGAGGAGCTGGGCATCGGCTTCGTGCCGTTCAGCCCGCTCGGCAAGGGCTTCCTCACCGGCAAGATCGACGCGAGCACTTCCTTCGCCAAGGACGACTTCCGCAACATCGTGCCGCGCTTCTCGCCGCAGGCGCGCCAGGCGAACCAGTCGCTGGTCGAGCTGCTTGGCCGCATCGCCGCCGGCAAGCAGGCGACGCCGGCGCAGATCGCGCTGGCATGGCTGCTGGCGCAGCAGCCGTGGATCGTGCCGATCCCGGGCACCACCAAGTTGTCACGCCTCAAGGAGAACATCGGCGCGGCGGACATCGTGCTGGGCGGCGACGAGCTTCGGCAGATCGAAGAGGCGCTGGCGCAGATCCGGGTGCAGGGCGACCGCTACCCGGCACACCTGGCCGCACGCGTGGGCAAGTGAAATCGCGGTTTTTGTAGGAGCGCACCCTGTGCGCGATGCTCTTGCTTCTGCTCTGTAACGCGGGCACTGCCCGCCGGATCTTCAGCTAAGAGCGGCGGGCAGTGCCCGCCCTACGAAGCAAGAGCATCGCGCACAGGGTGCGCTCCTACAGGCGTTTCGGAACGGATTGTTCGGGATGTTCCAAGGGGTCGTCATGGCAGGGCGTCTCGAAAGCCCCGCATATTTTCCATCCATCCACAGGAGCATCGCCATGGATATCATCCGCAACGGCGCGCAGGCCTCCGTCAAGGGGCCGGCCGAGTACTTCACCGGCAATGTGCGCATCGACTGGCAGTTCCAGCGCGGCGGTGAATCGCGCATGGCCGGGGCCAGCGTGACCTTCGAGCCGGCTGCGCGCAGCGCCTGGCATACCCATTCGCTCGGGCAGACGCTGATCGTCACGGCGGGCAAGGGCTGGACCCAGTGCGAGGGTGGCCCGATCGTCGAGATCAACGCCGGCGACATCATCTGCTGCCCCGCGAACCACCGGCACTGGCACGGCGCCACGCCGACCACGGCGATGACCCACCTCGCCATCCAGGAAGCGAAGGACGGCAAGGTGGTCGAATGGATGGAGAAGGTCACCGACGAGGAATATCTTGTGGGGCCGACGCCCTGATTCCGTTCCGCCATCCCCCAATGAGGAAAGCCCCATGACCACCAAAGCCTACGGCGCACATGCCGCCGACAAGCCGCTGCAGCCCGTCGATATCGAGCGTCGCGCACCCGGTCCGCAGGATGTGCAGATCGACATCGCCTATTGCGGCGTCTGCCATTCCGACCTGCATACCGTGCGCTCCGAGTGGGGCGGCACGCTTTATCCCTGCGTGCCGGGCCACGAGATCGTCGGCCACGTCAGTGCCGTGGGCGGCGCGGTGAGCGGCTTCAAGGTAGGCGACACCGTGGGCGTGGGCTGCCTGGTCGGCAGCTGCCAGCATTGCGCGGCTTGCGACGAAGGGCTGGAGCAGTACTGCGAGAACGGTTTCGTCGGCACCTACAACGGCCCGACGGCGGATGCGCCGGGGCACACGCTGGGCGGTTACTCGCAACGCATCGTGGTCGACAAGAAATTCGTGCTGAAGATTCGCCACCCCGAAGCGCAGCTTGCCGCGGTCGCGCCGCTGCTGTGCGCCGGCATCACCACCTATTCGCCGCTGCGGCACTGGAACACCGGCCCGGGCAAGAAGGTCGGCGTGGTCGGCATCGGCGGGTTGGGCCACATGGGCGTGAAGATCGCGCACGCGATGGGCGCATACGTGGTGGCGTTCACCAGCTCGGAAAGCAAGCGCCAGGATGCGCTGGACCTGGGCGCGGACGAGGTGGTGGTTTCGCGCAACGCTGGCGAGATGAAGGCGCACGCCAACAGCTTCGACCTCATCCTCAACACCGTGGCCGCCAGCCATTCGCTGGATGCATACACGTCATTGCTCAAGCGCGACGGTACCCTGGTGCTGGTCGGCGTGCCGGAGCATCCGCATCCGTCGCCGAGCATCGCGAACCTGATCTTCAAGCGCCGGGCGATCGCCGGCTCGTTGATCGGCGGCATCGCCGAGACCCAGGAGATGCTGGATTTCTGCGCGGACAAGGGCATCGTCGCCGACATCGAGATGATCCCGGCGCAGAAGATCGACGAGGCCTACGACCGCATGGTGAAGAGCGACGTGAAGTACCGCTTCGTCATCGACAACGCGACGCTGGCGGGTTGAGCCACCACGCCGAAGTTGGAAAGTGCCGGCTTTTCTCCCTCCCCTGCGTAGCAGGGGAGGGTTGGGGAGGGGTTGCTCTTCGTCAAGTCAAGGCTGAAGTCAAAAGCTTCACCCCCTCCCAACCTCCCCCTGCAAGCAGGGGGAGGAGCAAAGCACAGTGGAAGGAGCAAGGGCGTCACGCCACAAACTGCAGCCGCGCCAGCTCGGCATACAACCCGCCCTCGGCCAGCAAGCTTTCATGCGTGCCCTGCGCCACGATGCGGCCGCCGTCCATCACCACGATGCGGTCGGCGCGTTGCACGGTGGCGAGGCGGTGGGCGATCACCAGGGTGGTGCGGCCTTTTTCCAGCCGTTCCAGCGCTTGCTGGATGGCTGCTTCCGACTGCGCATCGAGTGACGAGGTCGCTTCGTCGAGCAACAGCAGCGGCGCATCGCGCAGGATCGCGCGGGCGATCGCGATGCGCTGGCGTTGGCCGCCGGACAGGCGTACGCCACGCTCGCCCAGTTCGGCGCCGTAGCCGTCGTCCAGCGCGCTGATGAACTCGTGCGCCTCGGCGGCGCGGGCGGCCTCGCGTACTTCGTCGTCGCCGGCATCCTGGCGGCCGAAGCGGATATTGTCCGCGGCGCTGCCGGCGAAGATCACGGTTTCCTGCGGCACCAGCGCGATCGCGCCGCGCAGGCCGGCCAGGCTGGTAGCGCGCAGGTCGATGCCGTCGATGCGGATGCTGCCGTTCTGCGGATCGTAGAAGCGCAGCAGCAGGGCGAACACCGTGCTCTTGCCCGCGCCGGACGGGCCGACCAGGGCCACTGTCTCGCCGGGGCGGATCGTCAGGGTGAAGTCGTGCAGCGCCGCCGCGTCGGGGCGGGTGGGGTAGTGGAAGGTCACGCCGTCGAAGCGCAGCTCGCCGCGCATCGGTTGCGGCAGCACTTGCGGCTGCGCCGGGTCGACGATGTCGGCGCGTTCGCCGAGCAGTTCGCCGATGCGCTCCATCGCGCCGGCCGCGCGCAGCACGTCGCCCCATACCTCGGACAGCCCGGCCACCGAGCCGGCGGCGAACACCGCGTACAGCACGAACTGGCCCAGCACGCCGGCGCCCAGGGTGCCGGCCAGCACATGGCGTGCGCCGGCCCACAGCACCAGGGTGATCGCGCCGAACACCAGCACGATCACCGCCATGGTCAGCAGCGAACGCATGCCGATGCGCCGGCGCGCGGTGGCCAGCGCGCGGGCGATCGCGCTGCCGTAGCGGGTGCTCTCGATCTGCTCGCGCGCGTACGCCTTCACCGCGGTGGAGGCGTTCAGGGTTTCGTTGGCGATCGCGGCGGCATCGGCGAGACGGTCCTGGCTGGCGCGCGACAGCTTCTGCACGCGGCGGCCGAACAGCAGGATCGGCAGCATCACCGCCGGGATCACCAGCGCGGTGAGGCCAGCCAGCGACGGCGCGGTCCACACCATCGCCACCGCCGCACCCACCAGCATCACCGCGCTGCGCAGCGCCACCGACACGCCGGAGCCAATCAGCGCCTGCACCACCTCGGTGTCGGCGCTCAGCCGCGACAGCAGCTCGCCCACGCGGCTCTTCTCGAAGAAACCCACGTCGAGCCGGATCACGTGCGCGTACAGCGTCTGCCGCAGCGAAGCCAGCGCGCGTTCGCTCAGCAGCGTGATGCAGAAGTAGCGCGCGGCGGTGGCGAAGGCCAGCACCAGCGCCACGCCGAACAGGGCGATGAAGGTCTGGTTGATCACCGCCTGGCTGGAGTGGCCGAAGCCCTGGTCGATGATATGGCGGAACGCCATCGGCAGCACCAGCGAGGCGCCGGAGGACAGCGCCAGGAACAGCAGCCAGCCGAGCGCGAGCGCGCGGTGCGGTTTCAGGAACGGCCACAGTTCGCGCAGTGCGCCGATGCGGTGGGCGGGGCGGGACGTGTCGGTAGGGGCGTCGCTCATGGGTTCTCGCCGGCGGATCGAAGATGGACGCGGGCCCGCGCACGGGCGATCCGTTCAAGGTGGGGCGGGTTGCCGTCGATTCAATCCGCGGCCATGGTTTTCAAGTATTCAACCGGCCCTGGCGCTCCTACAAGCGTTTCGCGGTGCTGCGTCCGCGGCTGATGTCGCTGACGCGCAGTTGGGCTTCGTCGACCCGGCTGTCCGGCAGGCGCAGTTGCAGTTCCACGCCATCGGCACCGAACGTTTCGTGTTCGACCTCGGCCTGCAAGTCTTTCAGGCGCGCCTTGAGCAGGGCCAAATCGGCGAAATCGCAGCGCAGGCCCAGCCGCGCCATCGCCACGATCGGCACGCGCTCGGCGCGGCGCAGGCATTCCGCCGCGGTGCCGCCGTAGGCGCGCACCAGCCCGCCGGCGCCGAGCTTGATGCCGCCGTACCAGCGCGTCACCAGCACCGCGACGCGATCCATCAGCTGGCCTTCGATCGCCTGCAGGATCGGCCGGCCGGCGGTGCCGCCGGGTTCGCCGTCGTCGTTGAAGCGGTAGTCCTGGCCGATGCGGTACGCCCAGCAGTTGTGCGTGGCAGTGGGGTCGCCCGCCTCGCGCACGAACGCCAGCGCCTGCTCGGGCGAATCCACCGGTGCGGCCAGCGCGAGGAAGCGGCTCTTCCTGATCTCTTCCTGGTGACGGCACGGCTGGACTAGCGTGGACAGCGTTCCGCTCATGGCTCGAGCGGTTTCGCGCGCAGCGCCTTGCGACGTTCCACGGCGGCGCCGGGGCGGGCCTGTTCCGGCGCGGCCCCATCGGGCCGTCGTTCGCCCGGCATGCCGGGCTCCTGCGGCGGCCGCGGGGTGGTCATGCGGAGAGCGGATCGCGCATGCCGCGCGGCGGGAAGTGGCGCGGCGTGTCGCGGCGGCGTGCGTGCGACGCCTCCAGCGCGGCGAGGTTGTCGGCCGGTATCGGCATCGTATCGGGAGTGGCCGCGGCATCCATGGGTGGCGAGGTTAAGGCAAATCGCCGGGCAGCGGGTAGGTGGCGTGCGCCGGGTCGCCGGTCGGCTTCACCGGGTACGCCGGGCCGGTGCGGTAGCATGGCGTCCCCTGCAGGACCGACCGAACCCCATGATCAACAACGACGTATTGCGCGCCATCCGCTACATGCTCGACCTCAGCGACGGCAGGGTGGTGGACATCATCCACCTGGCGGATGCGGCCTCGCCGATCGGCAAGGAAGACGTGCAGGCGTTCCTGAGGAAGGATGACGAACCCGGCTACGCTGAGTGCAGCAACAAGGTGCTGGCACTGTTCCTCGACGGCCTGGTCTTCCACCGCCGTGGCAAGGACGAGAGCCGGCCGCCGCGCCCGCCGGAAAAGCGCGTCACCAACAACGTGGTGCTGAAGAAGCTGCGCGTGGCGTTCGAGCTGAAGGACGTGGACATGCACGAGATCCTCGAGGCCGCCAGTTTCCCGATCTCCAAGCCGGAGCTCAGCGCGCTGTTCCGCCAGAGCGACCACAAGAACTTCAGGCTGTGCGGCGACCAACTGCTGCGCAATTTCCTGAAGGGGCTGACGATGCGGGTGCGCGGCAACGACTGAGCGGTTGGCAGGTGCGTCTGCCGTCACGCCCTTCCGCCCGATGGGCGTGCGAGCGGAGCCGGGGGAGGGCGGGAGTTCGCTACGGAACTCCCGCCTTCCCGCTTACTGCGCCTTCACGCTGACGTCGTCGATCACGAACGAGGTCTGGTTGGAACTGTCTTCCACGCCGTAGAAATTGATCTGGATGGTCTGGCCGATGTAGGCCGACAGATCCACGGCATGCTCGACGTAGCCGCTGGCCGCGTTGAGGTTCGACCAGGTTGCCAGCGTCACGTACTTGCCGGCGGAGGTGATCACCTGCGCGCTGAGCGTATCGTAGGCCGTGCTGGTCGTGGTCTCCGCGGTGTCGATGTGCATGTAGAAGTCCAGCGTGGCCTTGGTCGCCGTCGCCGGAATGGTGATCTGCTGGCGCACGTAATCCGTGTGCGCGCTGCCATAGCCGTCCAGCCAGGCCTTGTAGCTGCCGGTACGGGCCGGCTCGCCGCTGGCGTTGGTGATGACCCCGCTGGTCTGCGTCCACGGCGTGGTGCCGTTCTCGAAGCTGTTGTTCTTCACCAGTTCGGTGGCGGTGCCGCCGTTGGAAATGCTGAAGCTGACCGTGCTGCTGGTGCCGACGTTGCCGGCCGCGTCGTAGGCCTTGGCGACCAGGCTGTGCGTACCGTTGCCGAGCGTGGTGGAATCCAGCGTGGCCGTGTACGGCGCGGCGGTGTCGGTGGC
>NZ_JBYTCN010000007.1:9965-48035 GCF_058790335.1 Rhodanobacter sp. FW101-FHT13A11
CCACCAGCGCGTTGTCCACGTAGAACTCCACCTTGGTCACGCCCACGTTGTCGCTGGCGCTGGCCGACAGCGTGATGGCGCCCGAAGTGCCGCTCTCCGACGCGCTCACCGTCGGCGGGGTGGTGTCGACACCGGTACTGTTGGACACGCTGAAGCTGACCGTGCTGCTGGTGCCGACGTTGCCGGCCGCGTCGTAGGCCTTGGCCACCAGGCTGTGCGTGCCGTTGCTCAGCGTGGTGGAATCCAGCGTGGCCGTGTACGGCGCGGCGGTGTCGGTGGCCACCAGCGCGTTGTCCACGTAGAACTCCACCTTGGTCACGCCCACGTTGTCGCTGGCGCTGGCCGACAGCGTGATGGTGCCTGAAGTGCCGCTCTCCGACACGCTCACCGTCGGGGGCGTGGTATCGCCGCCGCCCGCGCCCTGGGTGACCCACACCGGCGCGGACCACAACTGCTTGCCGTCCTCCTGGGTGATCTTGGCGTAGTAGAAGTGGTCGCCGTTGGTCGGCGTGATGGTGGTGGTGGCGGTGCTCGAGGTGGTGGTCACCGCGCCGTTGCTGCCGGGCACGCCTTCGAAAACCTGCACGCGCTGTGCGGTGTGGCCGGCGCTGCTGGCGTAGTTGACGGCAAGCGTCAGTGGACCGCTGTTGCCGAAGCGCTCGCCCATCACATGGCCGTTCGCCGTCAGCACGATCTGGCCGGTCTTGTCCTCGGTGGCGTATACGCGGCGCGCGCGCACCGCGTCGAGGAAGCTGGCGAGGCTGAGCGCCGTGCCGCTGGGAATCAGCACGCCGGTGCGGTTGGTGTAGCTGGCTCCCCAGTTGGCGCAGTGGTTGTCCTGGTCGGAGCTCGGCGCCACGTGGTAGCCGCGCGCGAGCAGGATGTTGAACGCCGCCTCGTAGCTGGTACGGCTGGTTTCGGTCTCGGTGGTGTTGGTGGAGAACGCCGAGCTGTTGAGCACCTCGGCCAGCGCCATCACGGTGTCGCCGTCGGCGGTGTAGGCGAGGTCCGTTCCGCCGATGTTGAACTGGCCGGTGCTGGCGGGATGGTTGAACTGCCCCACCCAGCCGTTCGCCTTCATCAGCGTGTACAGCGAGCCATAGTCGCTCTTGGCGGTGAACACGTCGCCGATCAGCTGGTTGGAGCTGTTGTATTCCCACTCCAGCAGGCTGGGCGTGTTGAAGATGTTGAGGTGGCCGCCGTTGCTGATGACGCCCCACTCCAGGCCGTAGATCGCCAGGAAATTCGCATGTACGGCGTTGAACGCGCTGGCCGCCTGCAGGCCGGACTGGTAGAGGTTGTGCGCCGTGGTCGGGCTGGCCGAGGTGTTGGTGCCGGTCGAACCGTCGTACATGTGGTTGTGCTCGGACGTCATCAGGATGTCCAGGCCGTCGTTCAGGGCGTACTGGTAGGCATCCGACGGGCCATAGGCGCCGCTTTGCGGGTTCTGCGCGCCGACGCAGCTGGAGAGCACGCCGCCGCCGTCGCTGTGGTTGGTCTGGCTGTGCAGGTTGCCGAAGTAGATGGTGTACGGCAGGCTGCCGGCGCTCGTCGCCGACATCGGCGACAGGGTGGTGGCGCTGCCGGTGTGGTGGCGCAGGGCCTGGAAGTGCGGCATGACGGGAGCGGCGACGGTGCCTACCAGCACGTCGTAGCGTTGCTCCTCGACCAGCTCCGGTGCCCGCTGTCGCGCCAGCGCCAGTGCTTGGCCGGGCAGGCCGCTGCCGATGCGCGCGACCGTGGCGCCATCCAGCGCCACGGCGCGCAGCCGCACCGTGACATAGCCGCTGGGTACGGCCTGGCCGTTGTGGCCCAGCCCGTCCCAGAGCACCTGGGCCTGCGTGCTGCCGGTGCCGAGCGCGCTGTGCCCCTGCCACGTAAGCAGCTCGCTGCCATCGTGGCCGAGCAGGGCGACCTCCCACGCCACCTGTGTTCCCGGCGTCGCCCCTGGATAGGCGAAGTGCATCGTCACGGGACGCGCGCCGGTGCTGCGGAACGGCACCTGCAGCGTGGCGTCGAATTCCTCGTGGTCGGGCAAACTGCCGGCGAATGCCGGAACGGCAACGACTGCGCAGGCGAGCAGCAAGCCGCCAGCGATCCTGGTTTTCCAGTTCATTGATTAGTGTCCCCGGTTGAGTGGGTCGAGCAGGGCCCCCCGGCCCTCGTCTCGACCCGCCATTTATCCCAGTGCGAGATGACAAGCATGGGACCGCCGGTACATCGGTTTTTGACCGGGTGCTCAAAACCGCCACGACGTGGTCGAAGATTTTCGCGGAGAGGCGTTCGAGCGGGAGGGTGCCCGTCCGTTTTCTGGAATGCTCCCTTGAGCTGCGGATTCGGCTGGTCGATGCAACGTGCGGGGACTGCATGGGCGGCGGCAATCCCGGCTTCCGCGCATCACCCGCGAGCCGTGCCGCGCATTGCTGCCAGACATGGTCGGCAATGGCGACGGCGAGGCGGCCCGCGGGGTGGGTTTCACCGGGGTCTTCGAGCATCATGGCCGGGGTCTTCCGCCATGGCTGCACTCATGTCATCACGTTCCACCGTTGCTCCCCTCGCGCTTGCGGTCGGCATGCTGCTGGTCAGCATGGTTTCGTACCAGTGCGGCGCGTCGCTGGCCAAGCACCTGTTCCCGCAGGTCGGCGCGCAGGGCGCCACCGCATACCGGCTGGGGCTCAGCGCGCTGATCCTGCTGCTGTGGCGCCGGCCGTGGCGCCGGTCCGGCCCTGGTCAGGGCGCTGGCCGGCGCGACTGGCGCGCGCTGTGGGGCTATGGCCTCTCGATGGGGGCGATGAACCTGGTGTTCTACCTGTCGCTGCGCACGATCCCGCTGGGCATCGCGGTGGCGCTGGAATTCACCGGGCCGCTGGCGCTGGCGCTGCTCGGTTCGCGCCGGTGGCTCGACTTCGTCTGGATCGCGCTGGTGGTGGCCGGGCTGGCCCTGCTGCTGCCGCTGCGCGGGCAGGTGCAGACGCTCGATCCGGTGGGCGTGATGTACGCGCTGGGCGCCGGCGTGGGCTGGGCGCTGTACATCGTGCTGGGGAAGCAGGCGGGGGCGGCCCACGGCGCCGATGCGGTGACGATGGGCACCTCGATCGGCGCGTTGCTGGCGATCCCGTTCGGTGTCGCGCATGCCGGCAGCGCGCTGCTGACGCCGGTGCTGTTGCCGTACGCGCTGGGCGTGGCGGTGCTCAGCTCGGCGCTGCCGTATTCGCTGGAGATGGTCGCGCTGACCCGGCTGCCGGCGCGTACGTTCAGCACCCTGCTGAGCCTGGAGCCGGCCATCGCGGCGGTGGCCGGCGTGGCCTTGCTGGGCGAGCGGCTCAGCCTGCTGCAGTGGCTGGCCATCGGGGCGATCATCGTGGCGGCGGCAGGTACCGCGTTGAGCTTGCAACGGCCCGCGCTGGCCGAGCCGCTGGCGAACTAGGAGTCACTGGCGCCGCTCACGATTTCAATTCCTCGCTGGCGTTCACCGTCGCCTTGCGCTCCTGCTTGCCCCAGCCTACCGACGGGCCGCGGATGGCCGTCCAGACCGAGCGCACCACCACGTAGTACATCAGCTGGCGATAGCCGAAGCGCTGCAGCACCAGCCACCACAGCAGGCTCCAGCGTTCCTTCTTCTCCATCGCGAAGGCGAGCGCCGAGGCACCGAGGTCGACCGCCATGAAGGCCGCGTAGAAGACCAGCATGCGCAGCAGGTTGGTGTCGTCGAACTGGCCGCGATGCTGCAGGTAGTCCATGCCGGTGTTGACGATCTGCCATACCAGCACCAGGTCGACCAGCGGCGACACCACCGAGAAGAAGATCTGGAACAGCCATACCTGCGGCAGCGCCACCGTGCCCAGCGCGCCGTAGCGCGGGTTGAAGGTGGCGTTGCGGTGCTTCCACAGGCACTGCAAGGTGCCGTAGGCCCAGCGGAAGCGCTGCCGGGCGAGGCCGCGGAAGGTGTCGGGCGCTTCGGTCCAGGCGATTGCCTCGGCGTCGAACAGGGTGTGGTAGCCGGCCTTCTGCACGGCGATGGTGAGGTCCTGGTCTTCCGCCAGCGTGTCGGCGGGGAAGCCGCCGAGTCGTTCCAGCGCCTCGCGCCGCCAGGCGCCGACGGCGCCCGGCACCACGGTGATCGCGCCCAGCGCGGCCAGCGCGCGGCGCTCCAGGTTCTGCGCGGTGATGTATTCCAGCGCCTGCCACAGCGTGATCAGGTTGATCCGGTTGCCGACCTTGGCGTTGCCGGCGACGGCGCCGATCTTCGGATCGGCGAACCAGCGCACCAGGTGGGAGATGGTGTGCGGCTCGAACTGGGTGTCGGCGTCCAGCGCCACCACCACCGTGCCGTTCGACTCGCGCAGGGCGGTGTTGACCGCGTTCGCCTTGCCGCCGTTGGGGATGCTGATCAGCCGCACGCGCGGCTCGCCGGCGTAGTGCTCGCGCACCACCGCCGAGGTGGCGTCGGTGGAGCCGTCGTCGACCACGATCACCTCGAGGTTGGCGTAGCGGCTCTTGAGGATCCGGCGGATCGAGCTGACGATCACCTTCTCTTCGTTGTAGGCGGGAATCAGCACCGAGACCAGCGGCGGGTCGTCCGGCAGGGCCGGCTTTGCGCGCCGGCGCTCCTGCGTCCGGTTGAACAGGGCGAGCCCGCCGAGCAGCAGCAGCCGGGCCACGCCCAGCGTGATGGCGACGGTCAGCAGCCAGCGGATCAGGTGACCGAGCCAGCCCAGCGCGAGGAAGACCGAGCGGTCGGCCCAGCGCGACAGCGAGCCGGGCGGCAGCGGCGGCATGGTCTGCTCGCGGGTGAGCCCGGCCAGTTCGGAGACGGTGACGAATTCGTAGCCCTTCGCGCGCAGGCCGTCGATGATGCGCGGCAGCGCCGCTATCGTCTGCGAGCGTTCGCCGCCGGCGTCGTGCAGCAGCACCACCTGGCCGGTGCGCTCCGGGTTGCTGGCGGCGATCTGGGTCAGCACGTTGTCGACGATCTTGTCCGCGCCGGGTCGTTGCCAGTCCGCCGAGTCCACGTGCAGGCCGACCGAGATGTAGCCCATCTTCTGCGCGATTCCGATCGGCACCAGTTCGTCGGCCGTGGTCGGTTCGGCGTCACCGAAGTAGGGCGCGCGGAACAGCCGCATCGAGCGGCCGGTGAGCGCCTCGAACAGGCGCTGGGTCGCGTTGAGTTCCAGCGACACGATGCCGGAGGGGCTGTCGCCGAGGTTGGGGTGGGTGAAGGTGTGGTTGCCGACGTCGTGGCCTTCGGCGACCTCGCGCTGCACCAGCCGCGGCGACATCTCGGCGTTCGCGCCGACGATGAAGAACGTCGCCGGCACCTGTTTCGCCTTGAGGATGTCGAGGATCTGCGGCGTCCACTCCGGGTCGGGGCCGTCGTCGAAGGTCAGCGCGATCTTGTGCGGCAGGGTGCCGGCGCGCTGGATCACGTAGGAACTGGGCAGGGCGGTGTAGCTCTCGTCGTTGACGCTGCCGTCGTCCTTGTCCAGGTCGAGGGTGCGTGCGCCCGGGGAAGGCTCCGAGACGATTTCCAGCACCTCGCCCTGGCCCTCGATGTCGATGTCCTCGCCCTGGCCGATCGTGCGCAGTTCCGGCGGCGCCGCGGCTCCGTAGGGGCGGCCCAGCACCGACCACACCGACGGGTCCTCCGAGCCCAGTCGCCACAGCGCGTAGCCGTAGGGCTTGTAGTCGTCGGCGGTATGGATCTGGTTGAAGGCGGTGACGCCGTCGAGGAACCAGACCTGGTGCGCGCTGCCGTCGTCCTCGCTGTAGGAGAAGTGCGGGTTCAGCGTGTCCGGGTCGAACGTGATGTCGGCCTGCGCATCGGAGGCGCGATCCATCGCATCCTGGAAGGTCAGCGTTTCGGCGTTCTTTCCGTGCGACCAGTCGTAGCCGTAGTTGCCGATCGCGATGATGGTGTGGTCGGGGTCGAGCTCCTTCATGCGCTTGTCCAGCGTCTGCTCGAACCAGTCGACACCGGCGATGCTGCCGGCGTCCTTGCCGGCCCAGTGCTGGTCGTAGGCCATCAGCAACTCGAAATCGACGATGCCGGCATAGCCGGTGTAGTCCCAGCCGGCTTCGTCGAACGGCACCGACAACACGATGCCCCAGCCATGCGGGCCGAACGCGTCGCTGAGCTCGGACAGGAACGCCTTGAAATCCGGCTGGGCCTCGGTGGGCACTTCCTCGAAGTCGACCGTCACGCCCTGGAAGCGGTTGGCGGCGAGGAACGAGACGATCTGCGTGATGCGCGCCTGGCGCAACGCGGGGTCGGCCAGCATGCGGGCGAGGCCGGGGCCGTCCCACTGCGTGTTCGCCGCGTTCTGCAGCAACGGCAGGATCGGCGTGGACGGCTTCTTCGAGCGGATCAGGTTCAGCGCCTTGGCGTCGACGCTGGTGTGCAGCGCCATGTCGGGGCCGCTGACGCTCATCCAGGTCGGGATCACCCAGTCCAGCGTGGGCAGCGTGCGCTTCAGCGAGGCGTAGCTGCTGTCGTCCCAGTTGACGTAGAAGCCGATCGCCAGCGGCCGGCCGGCCGGCTTGTCCAGCGACGGCGGCGGCGCATGCGCGGAGGCGGCCTTGCCGGCGTGCGTGCGCGGCGGGTGCAGCAGCTTCTGCCGGGCGCGCACTTCCGCGGCCAGTTTCGCCGCCGGCTTCAGCAGCTCCGGATCGGCCGCCTTCACGTTGGCCAGCGCATGCCGGGTGCGGTTGTGTTCGCCGATATGCAGACCCACCATGCTCGGCCAGACGAACAGGCTGATTGCACAGGCTGCCGCGAGCAGCGTGCTGAGCACGCCGGCGAGCAGCACCACCCGCGAGACATGGATGGCACGTCGGCCGGTGGGGTCGAAGAAGATCGGATTCTTATGCATGCCAGGGCTGGCTCGGCGTATGTCACGAAGTGAATCGGCGTTGGTCCCGGAGCCGCCGAAAGCCGACGCGGAACCGCGGGTACGCAGTATCGCCGATCTGCGTGCCTCCACGCAGCTGGCTGGCGGAGCCGGTCAGCCCGCGTTGCCCTCCCGGCGAGGCGCTAGCCGATCACCGGGCCTGCTAGCGGATCGCTGAAGTCCTCCGGCGCGAGGTTCCGGGTCAGCCGGAATACGCCCTCGTGGATCTTGCGCGGCAGCACCACGTCGAGCACGGTGGTCTGGTGCGGGCCGAGGATGGCGAACAGGTCGTCGCCGGCGGCGCTCTGTGCCAGCGCGTGGTGCACCAGGCCGCCGAGGTCGAGCGGTTGCACGCTGGCGCCGTATGGCCGGTGGCCGGCCACGGCGGGGCGGAGCGTCTTGCGGCTGTTGCGCGGGTCGGCCACGCGGTCGTCGCCGGCGAGCAGGCTGTGGTCGAGGAACAGCGAAATGGTGGTGCGCTGCTTCGAGTTCGCCTGGCGGTCGAGCATGAAGCCTTCCGGCAGCAGGTCCGGGCTGGCCGGCGCGCCGGCGGTGAGCAGGAAGCCGGCGCCGGTCAGCGGCTCGCCGGCCTCGTCGCCGAGCCGCACGATCAGCAGGCTGCGCGGATCGTGGATGTGCACGCGTGGCGCGAACAGGCCGGCGGGCTCCAGCTCCACCTTGTCGGCGTCGCGCGCGCCGTTCTCGCGCTCGAACGCGTCGCAGAGCGCCCCGTAGTCGTCCGCGCTGCGCACCTGCAGGCAGCGCAGGATCGCCTGCATCGTGGCCGGCGCGGCGCTGGCCATGATGCCCAGCGCGTCGCCGGAATGCGCTGCGCCAGGGATCAGCTTGAACGCGCAGCGCGGGCTGCGGCTGAGGTTCAGCGCCAGCGTGTCGCTGCCGCCGGACGGCGGTGACAGCACCGCATGCCGGGCGTTGAGGTTGGCCGCGGCGATGCGCACCACGCCGTCGGAGCCGTCCTCGCCGGTGTAGCTGTTGAGGTGGTCGTACAGCTGGCGGTCGGGCCGGTCGCCGGTGAGCACGAACAGGTACTGGCCGCGTCGGGCCGGGTCGTCGCCGTGGATGTGGTCGAGGTTGAGCGACAGCGATGCCGCGCTGCCCAGTTCCAGCCAGTCGAGGATGCGCTGGCCCGGGTCCACGCCGGCGAACCACGCCTTGAGCCGGCCCAGCGTGCTCTTGCCGAGCTGCGCCAGCGCGGAGCCGAAGTTCGCCGGCGCCAGCATCACCAGGTGGCTGAGCCGGATCGTGCTGTGCGTGCCCGGCATGTCGCGCTGCGCACGCAGCCACTCGCGCACCACCGGGCCGCCGGTGGAGTGGGTGACGCAGGCGAAGCTGGCGTCGAGCAGGTGCAGGTCGCGCAGCGCGTGGTCGAACGCGCGCACCAGGTCGGGCATGGTCACCGCGTCGTCGAAACTCACGTACTCGGACAGCCAGATGTCGGCCAGGGTGAGCGCGAGGCCGGCCGCGGCGGCCTGCTGCTGCAGCTGTTGCGGCAACTGGCCGTAGGTAGCGGTGGAGGTGACGCTCCAACCGTGCACGAAGACGAGGGTGGTCACGGCCTGATCTCCCGGCGATGGCCCGCCCAGCCTAACCAGATTCGACCCGGCCGCCCACCGGTCGGTCGGCATGCCGGCATAATCGGGGTCCTTCGTCGATTTCCGCTGGCCGTGCCGATGACGCTGAACCTGCTGCTCGTGCTGATCCTGCTGGCGGTCCTGCTGGCGCGGCTGCGCTGGCGGCGTTGCAGCCGCGCGCTGCTGGCGCTGGCCGCGGTGCTGCTGCTGGCGGTGGGCTGCGGACCGTTGCCGGGCTGGCTGCTGACGCACCTGCAGGCCGACTACGCGGCGGACGCGCCGGTCGCGTGGGGCCGGCGCAACGCGATCGTGCTGCTCGGCGCGAGCACGGTACGGGTGGCGCCGGGCGGCCGGGTCGAGGCGAGCCTGTTCGCCTACGGGCGCATCGACAAGGCGGCCGCGCTGTACCGCGAATGCCGCCAGGTTGCCGGGCGCGAATGCAGGCTGGAAGTGAGCGGCGGCGACGCGCGCGGGCTGGGCCGGCCGGAGGCGGCGGTCTACGCCGCGAACCTGCAGCGGCTGGGCGTCGATCCCGCCGACCTGCTGCTGGAGTCGAGCAGCATGAATACCTGGCAGAACGCGCAGTTCAGCGGGCCGCTGCTGCAGGCCTACGGCGCCGACCGCGTGCTGCTGGTGTCGTCCGGCTACCACCTGCGCCGCGGCATGCTGTACTTCGCGCACTTCGGCATCCATGCCGTGCCGGTGCGCGCCGACTACGTCAGCAGCGCCGCGTCATGGACGCCGTCGTCGTACAACTTCGCCATGGCCGACCTGGCCCTGCACGAATACCTCGGCGTCGCGCGCTACCGCGTGTACGACGCGATGGGCTGGAACGTCACGGCCACGAAACCCGGTGCATTGTAGGAGCGCATCACCATCAGGCGGATCTCGCTCATGTCCTCGATCGCGTAGCGCACGCCCTCGCGGCCCAGGCCGGACAGCTTCACGCCGCCGTAGGGCATGTTGTCCACGCGGAAGCTGGGGATGTCGTTGACCACCACGCCGCCCTGTTCCAGTTCGTTCCACGCACGCATCGCATGGTCGAGGCTGTCGGTGAAGATGCCCGCCTGCAGGCCGTAGTCGGAGTCGTTGACCATGGCGATCGCCTCGTCGAACTTCCGGAACGGGGCGAGCAGGGCGAACGGGCCGAACGCTTCCAGCCGGTTGGCCTTGGCATCCGCCGGCACGTTCTCCATCAGGGTGGCCTCGAGCATGTTGCCGCTGCGCCTGCCGCCGCAGAGGATTTTCCCGCCGGCCTTCTTCGCCTCCAGGATCCAGCCATGCAGGCGCTCGGCGGCGGCCTCGTCGATCATCGGGCCGAGGAACACGCTCTTGTCCTTCGGGTCGCCCGACTTCAGCTTCCTCGTGGCGGCAACCAGCCTGCGCTTCAGCGCGCCGTACACGTCGGCATGGGCATAGATGCGCTGCACGCCGATGCAGCTCTGGCCGGACTGGTAGAACGCGCCGAAGATCAGCCGCGCCACCACCTTGTCCAGTTTCGGCCCCTGGTCGGCGTCGACGATGCAGGCCGCGTTGCCGCCCAGTTCCAGCGTCACCTTCTTGCGGCCGGCGCGTGCCTTCAGCTGCCAGCCGATCTGGCCGCCGGTGAACGAGAGCAGCTTGAAGCGCTCGTCCTCCACCAGCGGCGCGGCATGTGCGCCATCCAGGGTGAGGATCGAGAACGCACCCTTCGGCAGGTCGGTCTCGGCCAGCACCTCGCCGATGATCAGCGCGCCGATCGGCGTCTTCTCCGACGGCTTCAGCACGAACGGGCAGCCCGCCGCGATGGCCGGCGCCACCTTGTGCGCCACCAGGTTCAGCGGGAAGTTGAACGGCGTGATGAACGACACCGGCCCCAGCGGCACGCGCTTCGTGTAGCCGTGGTAGCCGTCCAGGCGGCTGGCCAGTTCCAGATTGATCGTCTCGCCGTTGATGCGCACCGCCTCCTCGGCGGCGATGCGGAACGTCTCGATCAATCGCGTCACCTCGCCAGCCGCATCCTTGATCGGCTTGCCCGCCTCGATGCACAGCGCCTCGGCCAGCTCGTCGCGACGCTCGGCGAAGCGCTGCGCGCAATGCTGCAGCACCGCCTGGCGCGCCCATGGCTTGTACTCGCGCATCGGCTTCGCCGCTTTCACCGCAGCGGCGATCGCCTTCTCGGTGGCCTTCGCATCCGGCACCGCCACCCGCGTGGCGAGCTTGCCGCTGTACTTGTCGCGCACGTCCAGCATGAGCTTCGAGGTCTGCGGCTGGTTGGCGAGGTAATAGGGGTAGGTTTTACTGAGCATGGCCTTCGTTCCGGAGCAGATTGCCCCAGCATAAAGGCGCGCCGTGTTCAGTGCGTGTGAGCCGTTTTTGAACAGGTGCTCAGTCGTCGCCGGTGGCCCGCAGCGGCAATTCGCCATCGGCGAGGCGGGCGCGCAGGGAGGTGCCGACGGCGACGTCCTGCGCCGAGCGCAGCACCTGGCCGTCGGCGCCGAACAGGATCGCGTAGCCGCGTTCCAGTGTGGCCAACGGACTCATCGCATGCAGGGCATGACCGGCGTGCTGCAAGGCAGTTTGCCGGCGTTCGAGGACATGGGCGATCGCGCGGCGCAGGCGCTGGTCCTGTTCGGCCAGCCGGCGCGCCATCAGCGGCATCCGCGCGCGCGGGTGCTGCGTCAGCAGGCGTGCGTGCAGGCGTTCCAGGCGGGCGTGGCGCAATTGGCTCTGCTCGCGCAGCACGGCCATGATGCGACGCTGCAGGTTCTGCAGCCGTTCGTGATCGCGCAGCAGGCGTGCCTGCGGCCGTTGCGCCTGCAGCCGCGCCAGCAGGTGGTCGACGAGTTGCGACTGCGTCTGCAGCTGGCGCTGCAGCAAGGCGGCCAGGCGTTGCTGCAGTTGCCGCAGGTAGTGGCTGACCGCCACCGCGTCGTGCACCAGCAACTCGGCGGCGGCCGAGGGCGTGGGTGCGCGCAGGTCGGCGACGAAGTCGGCGATGCTGAAGTCGATCTCGTGGCCCACCGCGCTCACCACCGGCACCGCGCTGGCATGGATCGCCCGCGCCACCGCTTCGTCGTTGAACGCCCACAGGTCTTCCAGCGAGCCGCCGTCAAAACGGGGTCGGGTTCACTTACTAGTGAAGCTCACGCCGCCTGCTTGTGCTGCGCCTCCCACCCCACACAAGCCAGCCATACCGTCAACGGAATCGGCTTGGCGCCGGAGAGGTAGTAATTCAACATGCGTCGCGAAATGCCGATGGACGTCGCGGCGCGCTCCTGCGTGAGTTCGTTGCGCGCCATCCAGTTCCACAGCCGCTCGAAGCCGATGCCGCCGG
This sequence comes from Rhodanobacter sp. FW101-FHT13A11, assembly GCF_058790335.1. NCBI lineage: Bacteria > Pseudomonadati > Pseudomonadota > Gammaproteobacteria > Lysobacterales > Rhodanobacteraceae > Rhodanobacter > Rhodanobacter sp. FW101-FHT13A11. Next base: position 21,761 of record NZ_JBYTCN010000007.1, read on the forward strand.
ACTGCTCCACGGCCAGGTTGCGCAGGTTGTCGGCGGCCAATTCCAGGTTGTCCGGCACGAACACGACATAGCCGCCGCGCGCGTCCACCTTGGCGCGACGGAATACGGCCGGCTCGGCCAGCGCGTGCAGCGGCTGGCGGCGACTCCAGTCCTTCAGGCTCACCGTAGCCTCGAAACCGTCGGCGAAGGTCAGTGCGAGCTGCATGTCCGCCAGCGGCTTGGCGGCGGTGATGGTGTGCTGCGGGTCGTGGATCACGGGTTGCACTCCTCGAACAGTTGGCGGCAGGCGTCGCGGTGAGCGGCAATCCATGCCAAGGCGTCGGCAATTTCACGCGCCTGCACCGTGCGGCTGACGACGGCCAGCGTATCCAGCATTACCAGTGCGTCGCGTCGATCAGCCAGCACCACATGCACATGCGCGGGGCGGTGGTCGGGCACGTTGACCCGGATGGTGGCGCCGCCGATGCGGTGGATCGTGGGCATGGGCGCAGCATTGTGCAATCATTGCACAATGTCAAGCGGGGCGTGGCCGGGTTCGCTTATCCGCCTGGTTTCGAGATCTCGAACTCCTCCGCCCGCAACGCCAACTCCCCATCCACCAGCCGCGCGCGCAGCGCAGCCCCGGGCTCGACGCCCTGCACGGAGCGCAACGCCTTGCCCTCGCCATCGAACAGGATCGCGTAGCCGCGTTCCAGCGTGGCGAGCGGGCTGACGGCGTGCAGGGCGCGGGCGGATTGCTGCAGGGTGAGGCGGTCGCGTTCCAGGCGGCGCTCGATGGACTGGCGCAGGCGCTGGGCGAGTTGAGCGAGACGTTGGCGCAGCAGCGGCAGGCGCTGTCGCGGGTGCTGGGCGAGCAGGCGGGCCTGGATGCGTTCGAGGCGCGAGCGGCGGCCGTGCTGCTGTTCGCGCAGCACGCCGAGCAGGCGTCGGTGGAGATGGAGCAGCCGCTCGCGGTCGCGCGCCAGCCGCGCCTGCGGGCGTTGCGCCTGCAGGCGCGCGACCAGGTGGTCGACGCGCTGGGTGAGCGATTGCAGGCGGCGCTGTTCCAGCGTGGCGAGACGTTGCTGCAACTGGCGCAGATGGCGGCCGACGGCCACTGCGTCGGGTACCAGCAGTTCGGCGGCGGCGGACGGCGTAGGCGCGCGCAGGTCGGCGACGAAGTCGGCGATGCTGAAGTCGATCTCGTGGCCCACCGCGCTCACCACCGGCACCGCGCAGGCATGGATCGCCCGCGCCACCGTCTCGTCGTTGAACGCCCACAGGTCTTCCAGCGAGCCGCCGCCGCGGGTGAGCAGCAGCACGTCGTGGCGCGCGCTGTTTGATGCCTTGCGCAGCATCGCCACGATCGCCGGCGGCGCCTCGCGGCCTTGTACCGGCACCGGCAGCACCTCTACCTCGGCCAGCGGCCAGCGCCGCGCCAGCACGCTCAGCACGTCGCGGATCGCCGCGCCGGTGGCCGAAGTGATCACGCCGATGCGCCGCGCGTAGCGGGGCAGCGGGTGCTTGCGCGCGGCGTCGAACAGGCCTTCGGCGTCGAGCCTGGCCTTGAGCTGCTCGAACTCGCGCTGTAGCGCGCCTTCGCCGGCCGGCTCCATGGATTCGGCCACCAGCTGGAACTCGCCGCGCGGTTCGTACAGGCCGACCCTGGCGCGCAGCAGCACCTGCATGCCGTCGACCGGGCGGAAGCGCAGCGCGGCAACCTTCGGCTTGAACATCGCGCAGCGCACCTGGGCGCCGCTGTCCTTCAGGGTGAAGTACAGGTGCCCGGACGCCGGCTTGGCCACGTTCGACAGCTCGCCCTCGATCCACACCAGCGGCAGCGCGTCGCCCAGCAGGTCGCGCACCAGCCGGTTGAGCGAGCTGGGGGTGAGGACGTGGCGTGGCGTGGAGTCGTCGAACGGCGCTGGCATAAGGGCGCGAGCCTAGCATGCTGACGGTATCAAGTTGTGAGAAAACATCTGCTTGAAGCACGAAGTGCAGGAACATCCTGAAGCATGGAGCTTCAGTCGTCGCCGGCCTCGCGCAATTCGAGCCGGCGCCGCCGGCGTACGCGCCAGGCGCGGATGCCGAGGTTGAGGGAGAGCCAGGCGGCGAAGGCACCCAGCGGCCAGCCGACCCAGGCCGGCCACAGGAAGGCCAAGATCGCCAGCACGAGCAGTCCCAGGGCCGCGACGAGCAGCGGGCCGCTGCCGGTATCGCCGAGCACGCGGCGGTTGGCCAGCACGGCACCGACGCTGTTGGCGATGCGCAGGGCGCCGGCGGCGGCGCGGCCGGAACTGCCGCCGCCATGGCGTACCCGCCGCGGGTGGGCTTCGCTGCTGCGGACCTGTTCGCGGCTGCCGTGGCCGTGCCGGCGGCGGCGCGAGGCCAGCACGATCTCGGTGGCGTTGCCCAGGTCCTGTTCGTATTGCGCGGCGAGCTGCGCGGCGAGGCCGGCATCCTCGATCGCCACGTCGATCTCGCGGTTGCCCAGCCAGCTGGCGATGTTGAGGTTGGAGGAGCCGACCCGCGCCCACTGGCCGTCGGCCACCGCGGTTTTCGCGTGCAGCATCGAGCCGTTCCACTCGAACACGCGGATGCCGGCCTTCAGCAGCGGCCGGTAGCCCGAGCGCGACAGGCCCGCCACCACCGGGATGTCGCTGCTGCCCGGCACCAGCAGGCGCACGTCCACGCCGTCGCGCGATGCCGCCACCAGCGCCTGCACGTACGGCGCCAGGCCGACGAAGTAGGCGTCGGTGAGCCATAGCGTGCGGCGCGCCATCGAAGCGATCAGCTGGTCGAGGCGGTACATGCCGGCGGTGGCCGGCTGGGTGGCGATCACCCGCAGCGCCACGTCGCCGGCCGGCGCGGTCGCGTCCAGCGGCCCGGCGAACGGCGCCAGCGCGGGTCCGATCTCGGCCCAGCTCTGCGCGAACGCGGCCTCCAGCTCGGCCACCGCCGGGCCGCGCAGCGCCAGGCCGGTATCGCGCCACGGCGGCACGTTGCGCGCCGGGTCGCCCAGCCACTTGGCGCTGATGCACACGCCGGAGAGGAAGCCGTGGGTGCCGTCGACCACCAGCAGCTTGCGGTGGTCGCGGCTGATCCAGCCGAACGGCTGGCCCAGTTGCGGCGGGTTGAACACCCGCACCTCGCCGCCGGCCGCGCGCAGCGGCGCCCAGAAGGCGGCGCGCGACTGGCCCAGGCAGCCGAGCCAGTCGACCACCACCGCCACGAACACGCCCGCCTTTGCCCGCTCCACCAGGGCGTCGCGGAAGGCGCGGCCGACCTCGTCGTCGCGGATGATGTAGTTCTCCAGCAGCACGCGCTGGCGTGCGCCGCGGATCGCGGCCAGCCACGCGTCGTAGTGCGCGGCGGCATCGATCAGCCATTGCGCGCAGTTGCCGCCGAGCAGCGGCGCGCCGGCGGCGCGGCTCAGCGCCTGTTCGGCCAGCAGACGGCTCGGGGCGGAGGGAATCAGCGGCGTGGGCATGGTCCGAGTGTAGGCGAAGGTCCGTCGACGCGTCGCCACGAGAGCCTGTCCGCGGGGCTTCTGGCATGATCGCCCGCATGCCGATCGAGCACCGCTACGTCGACACCGATGCCTGCGCGCGCCACCTTGCCGAGGAGCTGGGGCCGCATCTGCGCATCGCCGCGCCGCTGGGCCTGGGCAAGCCGCACGGGCTGCTCAACGCGCTGTACCGGCGGGTCGCCGCCGATGCGGCCTGCTCGATGCGGCTGTACACCGCGCTGTCGCTGACCCGGCCGCAGCCGGCGCCGGGGCTGGAGCAACGCTTCCTGGGGCCGTTCCTCGAACGCCACTTCGGCGCCGATGCGGTCGACCCGCAGTACGCGCTGGACCAGGCGCGCGGTGCGCTGCCCGCGAACGTCGAGGTGCACGAGTTCTATATGCAGTCCGGCGCGCTGCTGCATTCGGCCAGCGCCCAGCGCAGCTACATCAGCCAGAACTACACCCACGTGGCGCGCGACCTGGCGGCGCAGGACATCAACCTGCTGGTGCAACTGGTGGCCCGGCGCGAGGGGCCGGACGGCGTGCATTACAGCCTGTCGTGCAACCCGGACCTGACCCTGGATTTCCTGCGCCAGGTGCACCAGGCCGGCCGGCCGCGGCCGCTGTGCGTGGCGGTGGTGCATCCGGACCTGCCGTACCTGGGCGGCGACGCCGAGGTGGCGGAAGCGTATTTCGACATGGAGCTGCGCCCGGAACACTCGCCGCGGCTGTTTGCGCTGCCGCGGCTGCCGCTGTATCTCGCCGAATACGCGTTGGGGCTGCACGCCAGCGCGCTGGTCAGGGACGGCGGCTGCCTGCAGGTCGGCATCGGCGCGCTGTCCGATGCGCTGGTGAAATCCCTGCTGCTGCGCCAGCAGGACAACACCCTGTGGCGGCGCGCGCTGGTGGCGCTGGATCCGGGCGGCGCCACCCACGCACTGGCCGGTCGGCTGGGCGGTCTGGCGCCGCTCGAGACCGGCCTGTACGGCGCCAGCGAGATGGTGATGGACGGCTTCATGCACCTGCAGCGCGCCGGCATCCTGAAACGGCGCAGTTGGGACAACCTGGCGCTGGAGCGCGCCGCCGCCAGCCGCCTGGATCCGTCCGCCCCCGGCGGGCACTACCTGCGCGGCGCGTTCTTCCTCGGCTCGCGCGAGCTGTACGACTGGCTCGGCGCCACCGAGGCGGCCGACCCGGACGCGATCGACATGTGCGCGGTGTCCAACGTCAACCAGCTGTACGGCGACCATCAGGCGCTGGCGACGCTGCAGCGGCGCGGCGCGCGCTTCTTCAACACCTGCATGATGGCGACCCTGCTCGGCGCGGCGGTGTCCGACACGCTGGAGGACGGCGGCGTGGTCAGCGGCGTGGGCGGCCAGTACAACTTCGTGGCGATGGCGCACGAGCTGCCGGGCGGCCGCTCGGTGCTGCTGCTGCGCGCCACCCGCGAGAGCCGCGGCGGCATCGAGAGCAACATCCGCTGGAATTACGGCCAGACCACCATCCCGCGCCACCTGCGCGACCTCGTCGTCACCGAGTACGGCGTTGCCGACCTGCGCGGCAAGAGCGACAGCGAATGCGTCGAGGCGATGCTGTCGATCGCCGACGCGCGCTTCCTCGATGCGCTGTGCGCGCAGGCGAAGGCGCACGGCAAGCTGACTGCGGATTTCGCGGTCCCCGCGGCCTGGCGCCGCCATCATCCGCGCCACCTGCACGAAGCGCTGGCGCCGTTCCGGCACAAGGGCCTGCTGCCGGCGTTTCCGTTCGGCAGCGATTTCACCGCGGTCGAGCAGCGCCTGCTGCCGGCACTGGAATGGCTGAAGGCCGCCAGCGGCAACTGGCGTGGCCGCTGGCGCCTGCTGCGCGCCGCGATTCGCCCCGGCGAGGCGGTGGACGGCGAGGCCGAGGCGCTGGCGCGGATGGGCCTTGCCGGTCCGCTCAGCTTGGCCGATCGCCTGCAGCGTCGCCTGCTGCAGGCGGCGTTGCGTCGGATGGCGCCGGCGGATCCGGCGGCGCTTCCGGCGCCGCCGCCGGGCCCGTAGCCGGGTCGTCCATCAGCGGCAATACCGCGGGGCTGTCCAGGTCGTCGAATTGCTGGTGGTTGACCGCCCAGAAAAACAGCCACACTGCGACGATCACCACCAGCAGGGTGACCGGGATCAGCACCAGCAGGATGTTCATGCGCGCAGCTCGCGCGGGCGCAGCGCCGGGCCGGAACTGCCGGCGTGGCCAGGCTCGTCGCCGCCGACACGCAGCGCGTTCAGCACCACCAGCAGCGAGCTCAGCGACATGCCGATCGCGGCCAGCCACGGCGTCACCAGGCCGAGCGCGGCGAACGGCACCGCGGCCAGGTTGTACCACAGTGACCAGCGCCGCCCCTGCTGCGTCACCCGCTGCACCTGGCGGGCGATGGCGCGGGCATCGGCCAGGCTGCCGAGGTGGCCGTCGAGCAGCAACAGGTCGGCGTGGGTCTGCGCCAGCCCGGTGCCCGAGGCCAGCGCGGCGGAGACGTCGGCGCCGGCCAGCACCGGGGCGTCGTTGCTGCCGTCGCCGACGGCGAGGGTGACGCGGCCTTCGGCGCGCGCCGCCTGCAGCCGGGCCAGCTTGTCCTCGGGCGACTGGCGCGCGTGCCGGTCGGCGACGCCGAGGCGCTCGGCCAGCGCGGCCACGCGGGATTCGTGGTCGCCGCTGGCGATGGCGACGGCGACGCCGTCGGCGCGCAGCGTGTCGAGCAGGCGGCGGGCCTCGGCGCGTGGTTGTTCGGCGAGGTGGAAGGCGGCGATCGCGCCATCGGCATCGGCCAGCACCAGCGCGTCGGCGAGGCTGGCCGGTGCAACTGCGCCGGCCAGCGCCAGCGCGAAGTCGGCGCGGCCCAGCCGCAGCGCGCAGCCGTCGACCTCGCCGCTGATGCCGGCGCCGGCGCTGACCCGCACCGCTTGCGCCTGCAGCGGCAGCGCCCGTTGGCGGGCCGCGTCGGCGAGCGCGCGGGCCAGCGGGTGCGAACTCTCGTGGGCCAGCGCGTCGGCCAGCTGCAGCACCCGTTCCGGCGTGTCGCCGCGCAGGGGTTCGATGCCGCGGTGGTCCAGCTGCGGCACGCCGAGGGTGCCGGTCTTGTCGAACAGCGCGTAGTCGACCCGGGCCAGCGTGGCCAGTGCCTTGCCGTCGGCGACCAGCACGCCGCGCCCGGCCAGCACGCCGAGCGCGCGGGTGAGCGCGGCCGGGCGGGCCAGCGCGAACGAGCAGGGACAGGCCACCACCAGCACCGCCACCGCGGCCTCGAATGCGCGCGACGGGTCGACCAGCAGCCAGCCCAGCGCGGTCAGCGCGGTCAGCGCCAGCACGCGGGCGACGAAGCGGCCGATCTCGCGGTCGCCCGGCGCCACCAGCGTGCGCGCCTGCCGCGCACGGGCAGCCAGCGCGCCCAGCCGCGCCGCCGCGGTGGCGGCGCCGCTGTGCTCCACGCGCAGTTCGGCCGGGCCGGACAGCAGCAGGCTGCCGGCGATCAGCCGTTCGCCGCGCTGGCGCCGTACCGGGCGCGACTCGCCCGACAGCAACGCCTCGTCCACCTGCACGCCGGGGCTTTCCAGCACGCCGTCCGCCGGCACCGCCTCGCCTTCGGCGACGTGCACGCGGTCGCCGGGCAGCAGGGCGATCGCGGCGACCGTTTCCAGCGCGCCGTCGCCGCGCCGTCGCTGCGCCAGCAGCGGCGTGGCGTCGATCACCGCGTCGCCGAGCGCGCCGCTGCGGTGGCGCGAGCGCAGCTCCACGTAGCGCCCGCCGAGCAGCAGGAACACGAACATGGCCACCGAATCGAAGTAGATCTCGCCGCTGCCGCGCAGCGTGTTGAACGCGCTGGCCAGGAACACCAGCAGCACCGCCAGCGCCACCGGCAGGTTGATGCCGAGCCGGCGCTCGCGCAGTTCGTGCACGGCGCCGCTGAAGAACGGCTGCGCCGAGTAGAACACCACCGGCAGGGTGGTCAGCAGGCCGAGCCAGCGGAACAGGCTGCGCGTGCTGAAGTCGACGAAATCGACCACGCCGATGTAGATCACGAAGGCGTACGTCATCACCTGCATCGAGCACATGCCGGCGACCAGCAGGTGCTTCAGCGCCTGGTGCTGCTCCCGCGCGCGGGCGTCGTCGATGCTGTCGCATTGCAGCGGCTGCGCCGGGCAGTGCGCGGCGTCGAAGTTGTCGAGCAGGGTCGGCAGCGGGGTGCGCCGGGCGTCCCACACCACCCGCACGCGCCGGGCGGGCCGGTCGATGGCGACGCGGCGCACGCCGGGCAGGGCGCGGATCCGCTGCTCCAGCCACAGCACCTGGCGCGGGTCGTGCAGTGACTCGACCCGCAAGGCGATTTCGCTGCCGCCGTCACGGCGGGTGCGCACTACCTGCGCGGCGAGCTGCGGGTGAGCCCATGCCGCGTTCGCGTTCATCGCGGCGGGCCCGAGGTCGGGTCGTGCGGCGTGGCAGCGCTGTGCGGCGCGACCGGCACGCCGAACACGGTATGCGAGGTGTCCAGCGGCGTGTCGGCGTGGCGGGCGCCGAGCACGATCATCCAGACGCAGCCGGCCAGCGACGCCAGGAAGACGGCGACGCCGAGCCACAGCACCGGCTGGCGATACCAGGTCGAGGCGCTGCGGATGGCGGGGTCATTGCCGGCTGGCATCGCTGGTCTGGTGCGACTGGTGGTAGACGTAGGCGGCGAGCACGTGGATCTGTTCGTCGGACAGACGCGGGCTCCACGCCGGCATGTGGCCCTGGCGGCCCTCGCCGATGGTCTTCTCGATGTCGGCCACGCTGCCGCCGTGCAGCCATATGTGGTCGGTGAGGTTGGGTGCGCCCAGCGCCTGGTTGCCCTTGCCGTCGGCGCCGTGGCAGGCGGCACAGGTGGCGAACAGCGGCTGGCCGGCCGCGGCCTTGGCGGCATCGTGCGGCGAGCCGGACAGGCTGAGCACGTACTGCGCCAGGTTCTTCACGTTGTCCGCGCCGAGGCTGGCCCACGGCGGCATCACGCCGCTGCGGCCGTCGTGGATCGAAGTGGTGATGTCGCTGCCGCTGCCGCCGTAGAGCCAGTCGTTGTCGGTGAGGTCGGGGGCGCCCAGCGCCATGTTGCCCTTCGCGCTGCGCTGGTGGCAGGCGGCGCAGTTGTCCTCGAACAGCACCTTGCCCATCTGCAGCGCCTTGGGGTCGGCGGCCAGCTGCTCGACCGGATACAGCTTGAAGCGGTCCATCAGCGGTGCGAGTTCGGCCCGGTTGGCGGCCACGTGCCTGGCCAGCTCGTCGTGCGAGGTCCAGCCGAGCACGCCCTTGAAGTTGCCGAAGCCGGGGAACAGCGCCAGGTAGACGAAGCCGGCCACGAACATCGCGCCGGAGAACAGCACCCACCACATCGGCAGCGGGCGCACGCCTTCGCGCAGCACGCCATGGGCCCAGACGTGGCCGCTGGTGCCGTCGGGCAGGGTGGGGATCTTCGCGCGCGGTCCCCACAGGTACAGGAAGAACGTGATGCCCATGTTGAGCACCACCAGGAACATCACCCAAAACGACCATCCTGCGCTCACGGGCGATCCTCCTCGACGTCGGCTTCGGGCTCGTCTTCCATCGGCAGACGCGCCATGCGGTTGAACACGGGCTTGTGGTACTTGCGCCACGCCCAGACCCAGATGCCGATGAAGCTGAACATCATCAGCAGGATCAGCACCCCGGCGACATGCCCCCACAGCGGGCTCATGGCGCACCTCCGGTACTGGCCGGCGCGGCGGCCGGATCCGCTTCGTTGCGGATGCCGAGGCCTTGCAGGTACGCAATCAGCGCCTCCATCTCGGTCTTGCCTTCCACCGCGGCGGGCGCAGCGGCGATGTCGGCGTCGGAGTACGGGTCGCCCAGCTTGCGCAGGACGCGCATGCGCGCCTGGATGTCGGCGGCATCGAGTTTCTTCCCGGCCAGCCACGGGTAGCCGGGCATGTTCGACTGCGGCACGACCTGGCGAGGGTTCATCAGGTGCATGCGCTGCCAGTCGTCGGAGTACTTGCCGCCGACGCGGGCCAGGTCCGGGCCGGTGCGCTTGGAGCCCCACTGGAACGGACGGTCGTAGACCGATTCGGAGGCCACCGAGTAGTGGCCGTAGCGCTGGGTCTCGAAGCGCAGCGCGCGGATCATCTGCGAGTGGCACAGGTAGCAGCCCTCGCGCACGTAGATGTCCTTGCCGGCCAGCCGCAGCGGATCGTACGGATGCACGCCGGGCGGCGCCTTCAGCGAGTGCGCCTCGACGAACAGCGGGGTGATCTCGGCCAGCCCGCCCAGCGACACCATGATCGCGATGCCGATGCCGAGCAGGCCGGCGTGTTTCTCGATTGCTTCGAAATGCTTGTAGGCCATGGTGTGAGCTCTACTTGAAGAGTGCGGCCATGGATGGCCGCTGTTGGATTTGCCGGGCCGGCTTGCCGCCACGCAAGAGGGACTTGATCGAAGCGGCGATCATGGACGAGCGCATCAGTCGGCTCCCTCAACCGGCGGCGGGCAGGGGGGCCGGTACCTGGTGCGGCGCCGGTTCAGGCACCGGCACCGGGATCGGCTTGATCAGCCGCGCCCGCGCATCCGCCGCGGTGTGCCACAGGTTCCACGCCATCACCACCATGCCCGACAGGATCAGCACGCCGCCCATCCAGCGGATCAGGTACATCGGCTTGATCGCGATCAGGCTGTCCAGGAAGCCGTAGGTGAGCGCGCCGTCGGGCTGGGTGGCGCGCCACATCAGGCCCTCGGTGACGCCGGCGGTCCACATCGCGCCCACGTACAGCAGGGTGCCCATCATGTGCAGCCAGAAATGCACTTCCATGCCCTTGTGCGAATACATCTCCGGGCGGCCCAGCGCGCGCGGCGCCATCGCGTACAGCGAACCGATGGTGATCATCGCCACCCAGCCCAGCGAGCCGGAATGCACGTGGGCGATGGTCCAGTCGGTGTAGTGCGACAGCGAGTTCACCGTCTTGATCGCCATCATCGAGCCTTCGAAGGTGGCGGCGGCGTAGAACACCAGCGACATCACCATGAACTTCGCGGCGGGGTCGCTCTTCAGCCTGTACCAGGAGCCGTTGAAGGTGAGCAGGCCGTTCGCCGCCGAGCCCCAGCTGGGCATCAGCAGCACCAGCGAGAACGCCATGCCGACCGACTGCACCCAGTCGGGCAGCGCGGTGTACATCAGGTGGTGCGAGCCGGCCCACATGTAGACCGAGATCAGCGCCCAGAAATTGACGATCGAGAAGCGGTAGCTCCACAGCGGCTGCTGCGCCTGGCGCGGCACGAAGTAGTACATCATGCCGAGGAAGCCGGCGGTGAGGAAGAACGCCACCGCGTTGTGGCCGTACCACCACTGCACCATCGCGTCGACCACGCCGGAGTAGATCGGGTAGGACTTGGTCATCGACACCGGCAGGGCGAGGTTGTTGACGATGTGCAGCAGGCCCACCGCGATGATGAACGCGCCGTAGTACCAGTTCGCCACGTAGATGTGCTTGATGCGCCGGCGCGCCAGGCTGCCGAAGAACACCACGCCGAAGCTCACCCACACCACCGCGATCAGGATGTCGACGAACCATTCCGGCTCGGCGTATTCCTTGCTCTGGGTGATGCCCAGCGGCATCGTGGTCATCGCCAGCACGCAGACCAGCTGCCAGCCCCAGAACGTGAAGGCGGCCAGGTTCTTGAAGGCCAGCCGTGCGTGGCCGGTGCGCTGTACCACGTAATAGCAGGTGCCCATCAGCGCCGAGCCGCCGAAGGCGAAGATCACGCCGAACGTGTGGTCGGGGCGGATGCGGCTGAAGGTCAGCCAGGGGATGTCGAAATTCAGCGCGGGCCACATCAGTTCGGCGGCGGCGTAGACGCCGACCGACATGCCGATGATGCCCCACACGGCCGCGGCGAGCAGGAACTGGCGCACGACCTTGTCGTTGTAATACTCGGTGTTCGGCATGGGCTTCCCCGGGAAGATATCAGCGCATTTTGGCGCGAAGCATGGATTGCCATCATGACTTCGATCAAGCGGCTGCGGCAATCCGCCTCCATCCCCTGCGGCGGCCCCGCTGCGGGCGGCCGCCCGATACTGCCGAACGGCGCGTCGAGGGATTGTGCAGGCATTTCATGGCGACGCCCTCGCCGCTGCCGGAGCGGCCTGATCCGGTGCATGTCCCGGCGGTGCCGGCGTGCGCCGATTTGTCACAGGAGGACAGGCACGATCGGGTATCCTTGTTGCATCGCTGCGAGCCGTCGCGGCCTGCATTCCGGTTGATTCCATGAGTGAGATCGCTGCACAGAAACCGCGTCCGGCCGCGCCGGCACTCCGCCGGCCCAGCGTGGCCGTGCAGATCGGCAAGGTGAAGGTGGGGGGCGGCGCGCCGGTGGTGGTGCAGTCGATGACCAACACCGACACCGAGGACCCGGCCAGCACCGCGAAGCAGATCGCCGAACTGGCCCGCGCCGGCTCCGAGCTGGTGCGCATCACGGTGAACACGCCGGCCGCCGCCGCCGCGGTGCCGCGGATCGCCGAGCGGCTGGCGATGATGGGCGTGGACGTGCCGATCGTGGGCGACTTCCACTACAACGGCCACCAGCTGCTGGAGCGCGAGCCGGCCTGCGCCGAGGCGCTGGCGAAGTACCGTATCAACCCCGGCAACGTCGGCTTCGGCAAGAAGAGGGACAGCCAGTTCGGCGCGATCATCGAGAAGGCGATCCAGTACGGCAAGCCGGTGCGCATCGGCGCGAACTGGGGTTCGCTGGACCAGGGCATGCTCACCGCGCTGATGGACGAGAACGCCCATCGCGCCGATCCGTGGGATGCCTCGCACGTGGCGCGCGAGGCGCTGATCCGCTCGGCGCTGGATTCGGCCGCGCTGGCCGAGAAGATCGGCCTGCCGCGCGAGCGCATCATCCTGTCGTGCAAGGTGTCCGGCGTGCAGGAGCTGATCGCGGTGTACCGCGACCTCGCCGCGCGCTGCGACTACGCGCTGCACCTGGGCCTCACCGAGGCCGGCATGGGTTCCAAGGGCATCACCGCGTCCAGCGCCGCGCTGGCGGTGCTGCTGCAGGAAGGCATCGGCGACACCATCCGCATCTCGCTCACGCCGGAACCGGGCGCTTCGCGCACCGGCGAGGTGATCGTGGCGCAGGAGCTGCTGCAAACCATGGGGCTGCGCTCGTTCACGCCGCTGGTCACCGCCTGCCCGGGCTGCGGCCGTACCACCAGCGAGTTCTTCCAGGAGCTGGCCAAGACCGTGCAGGAACACGTGCGCGAACAGATGCCGGTGTGGCGCATCAAGTACGACGGCGTGGAGAACCTCACGCTGGCGGTGATGGGCTGCATCGTCAACGGCCCGGGCGAGTCCAAGCACGCCAACATCGGCATCTCGCTGCCCGGCAACGGCGAGGCGCCGGCGGCACCGGTGTTCATCGATGGCGAGAAGGCGATGACCCTGCGCGGCGACAACATCGCAAACGAGTTCGTGGGCATCCTGGACGACTACGTGGCCCGCAAGTATGCGGCGCGCGCCGGCTGAGGCACGGGTCACAGCCTTTGCGTTCACGCTACTACACACTGCGCGCGGCCTGCAGCCGCAGGCCTGACGCATCGCCGGAGCCACGCGAGTGACGATCAGCCCACCGTTCCGTACGGCCTCGGTCTACGTGCTGGTGTCCACGCTGTGGATCTGGCTCTCCGACCGCGCGCTGGACCTGCTGGTGCAGGGGCAGGCCGAGCTGTCCTTCCTGCAGAGCGTCAAGGGCATCGCGTTCGTGCTGACCACCGGCGCGCTGCTGTACTGGATGACCGGCCGCGACCTGCACCGGCTGGAGGCCGCCAACCGGACCCTGCTGGAAGGCCACCGGCAGACGCTGGGCGCGCTGGTGTCGGCCATGGACGTCCGCCACCGCGAGACGGGCGACCACTCGGACCGGGTGATGCGCATGGCGACGGGCCTGGCGCGGTTGGCCGGCGTGCACGGCGAGGCGCTGCGCAACCTGAGCTTCGGCGCGCTGCTGCACGACATCGGCAAACTGGGCTTGCCGGACGCGGTACTGGTCAAGCCGGGCAGGCTGGACGACGACGAGATGGCGGTGGTGCGCCAGCACCCGCGGCTAGGTTACGAGCTGATGCAGCAGGTGGATTTCCTGCGCGGGGCCAGCGACATCCCGCACAGCCACCACGAACGCTGGGACGGCAGCGGCTACCCCCAGGGCCTGCGCGGCGAGGCGATTCCGCTGGCCGCGCGCATTTTCAGCGTGGTCGATATATGGGACGCGCTGATCACCGCGCGCGTGTACAAGCCGGCGTGGCCGGAGGCGGACGTGCTGGAGTACCTGCGCGCCGCCGCCGGCAGCCAGCTCGATCCGGACCTGGTGGCGCTGTTCCTGGAAAACTACGACGAGCTCAAGGCACTTGCTCGCTGAGGTCAGTGGCCGGCGCAGGGCTGGATCAGCCGCGGGGTGAGGCCGGCCCAGCTGCCGTCCGGTCCCGCCAGCCGGCCGAGCCGGGCGACTTCCTGCAGGAACTGCCCGCGCGGCATCTCGACGGCGCCGAGGCCAAGCGTGTGCGCATTGCTGACCTGGGCGTCGAGCAGCGGGAAATCGATCTCGTGCAGCAGCCGTGCCAGCGCGACCAGGGCCAGCTTCGAGCCGCCGCTCTCGGCGCTGAACATCGACTCGCCGCAGAACAGCCGGCCGACCGCCACGCCGTAGATGCCGCCGACCAGCCGTTCGCCGTCCCACACCTCGACGCTGTGCGCATGGCCCAGCTTGTGCAGCCGCACGTAGGCGTCGATCATCGCCGGCACCAGCCAGGTGCCGCTGTCGCGGGTGCGCGGCGCGGCGCAGGCGCGGACCACCTGCTCGAAGGCATGGTCGAGGCTCAGCCGCCAGCGTTTGCCGGCGAGCTGGCGGCGCAGGCTGCGGTTGATCCGCAGCGTCGCGGTAGAAAACAGGCAGCGCGGGTCGGGCGACCACCACAGGATCGGCTCGCCCTCGCCGTACCACGGGAAGATGCCTTGCCGGTACGCCGCCAGCAACCGCCGCGGCGACAGGTCGCCGCCGAACGCGAGCAGGCCGTTCGGCTCAGCCAGCGCGCAGCTCGGATCGGGAAAGCGATCCGGATCGTCGGGATCCAGCAGCGGCAGGTGCATCATCGTTCCGGGTGGCCGTGATCGGCGTAGGGGCTGTGGCCCTGCAGCTCGGCGGCATAAGCGTCGACCGCTTCGGCCTCGCTGGCAAGCGCCGCGGCCACCGCGGCACGGAAGTCTGGATTCGGCAGGTAGTGGCGCGAATGCGTGCGCACCGGCAGGAAGCCGCGCGCCAGCTTGTGCTCGCCCTGCGCGCCGGGTTCGAAACGCGCCAGCCGCTGCGCGATCGCGTATTCGATGCCGCGGTAGTAGCACAGCTCGAAGTGCAGGCCGGGCACGTCGACTGCCGCGCCCCAGTAGCGGCCGTACAGCGTGCCGCCACCCTGCACGAACAGCGCCATCGCCAAGATGGCGTCGCCGTCGCGGGCCAGCGCCAGCTGCGCGGTCGCTTCCAGCTCGCCGAGCCGGCGGAAGAACGCCACGGTCAGCGCCGCGTGGTTGCCCTTCATGTCAAAGGTGGCCGCATACAGCGCATGCACCTGCCGCCACTCGTCGCCGCTGAGCGTGTCGCCGCTGCGCCACTCGATGGCCAGCCCGCTGGCCACGACCTGGCGGCGCTCATGCAGGATGTTCTTGCGCTTCTTGTGGTTGAGCGCGGCGAGGAAGTCCGGGAAGTCGCGGTAGCCGCGGTTGTGCCAGTGGAACTGCACGTCCGAGCGGATGAGCCAGTCGTCGCCGAATGCGGCCAGTTCGGCGGGTTGCAGGAAGTTCGCATGCACCGACGACAGACCGAGCCGCGCGGCTTCGCCGCGCATGGCATCGACCAGCGCGCGCTGCAGTGGCGGCGTGCGTGCGCCGCTGCCGGCGAGCAGGCGCGGGCCGGGCACGGGCGAGTAGGGCACGCCGTTGAGCAGCTTCGGGTAGTAGGTGCCGCCGGCGCGCTCCCATGCGCGCGCCCAGCCCCAGTCGAACACGAACTCGCCGTGCGAGTTGCCCTTCAGGTACAGCGGGGCGGCGGCCAGCAGCCGGCCACTTTCATACAAGCCCAGGTGGTGCGCCTGCCAGCCCCAGTCGGGACGGATGCAGCCGCTGCGTTCCAGCGCGTCCAGGAACGCGTGCGACACGAACGGATTCGCATCGGCACGCAGGGCATCCCACTCCACGGCTGGCAGTTCGGCGATCGCGGCATGGAAGCGGATGTCATGCATGGCGTGGTTGTAGGAGCGCACCCTGTGCGCGATGCTCTTCGCATCGATCGACATCAGAGCGATCGCGCACAGGGTGCGCTCCTACACATCAGCTGGCCGGCGTCTGCTTGTCCAGCCAGCGTTCGGCGTCCAGCGCGGCCATGCAGCCGAAGCCGGCCGAGGTGACCGCCTGGCGGTAGATGTGGTCGGCCACGTCGCCGGCGGCGAACACGCCGGGCACCGAGGTCATCGTGGCCATGCCGTGCTGGCCGCTGTGGATCCTGATGTAGCCGTCGTGCATGTCGAGCTGGCCTTCGAAGATGCCGGTGTTCGGCGTGTGGCCGATCGCCACGAAGAAGCCGGTGGCGGCGATGTCGCGGGTGGCGCCGGAGTTGACGTCCTTCACGCGCACGCCGGTGACGCCGGAGTCGTCGCCGAGCACCTCGTCGATGCTGTGGTTCCAGACCAGCTCGATCTTGCCGGCGGCGGCCTTCTCGAACAGCTTGTCCTGCATGATCTTCTCGGCGCGTAGCTTGTCGCGGCGATGCACCAGGTAGACCTTGCGGCCGATGTTGGCGAGGTACAGCGCCTCCTCGACCGCGGTGTTGCCGCCGCCGATCACCACCACGTCCTGGTCGCGGAAGAAGAAGCCGTCGCAGGTGGCGCAGGCGGACACGCCCTTGCCCTTGTATTTCTCCTCGCTCTCGATGCCGAGGTACTTGGCGGTGGCGCCGGTGGCGATGATCAGCGCGTCGGCGGTGTATTCGCCGGAGTCGCCCTTGAGCCGGAACGGGCGCTGCTTAAGGTCCACCGTGTGGATGTGGTCGAAGATCATCTCGGTGTGGAAGCGCTCGGCGTGCTCGGCCATGCGCTGCATCAGCGCCGGGCCTTGCAGGCCCTCGACGTCGCCCGGCCAGTTGTCCACATCGGTGGTGGTCATCAGCTGGCCGCCCTGCTGCAGGCCGGTGATCATGGTCGGCTTGAGGTTGGCGCGCGCGGCGTACACCGCAGCGGTGTAGCCGGCGGGGCCGGAGCCGAGGATCAGCAGGCGGCTGTGTTTGGGGGCAACGCTCATGGTTATAATCCTTGGGTTTTCCGGTGACTTGAGTGGCTATTCGCTCCGACCCCTGCGGCCGTTTCCTTCCGGGCCGCAGCGGGCGATGACGATGGAGCGCACGACCCCGGAAGAATGGGGAATACGCGGCACCGATTCAAGGCATCGGCAGATCGGCGGCACGACCGCGTCGATGGCGCGATGGGTTTAACCTCCCACAGGACTCCTTATCCCATGCGCATCGGCATTCCCTGCGAAACCAAGACGATGGAAGGGCGCGTCGCGCTCATTCCCGCTGCCGCCGCCGACCTGGTGCGCCGTGGCCATGAAGTGTTCATCCAGTCCGGCGCCGGCTTGAAAAGCGGCTTCGCCGACGAGGCCTACGCCAGGGAAGGGATCACGGTAGTGGCGGACGCCGCCGCGCTGTACGAGGCCGGCGAGCTGATCGTCAAGGTGAAGGAGCCGATCGCCGGCGACCTGGCGCTGCTGCAGAAGCGCCACCTGCTGTTCTGCTACCTGCACCTGGCCGCCGAACCCGGGCTGACCCGCCACCTGCTCGACATCGGCCTCACCGCGGTGGCGTTCGAGTCGGTGACCGAGAACGGCCTGCTGCCGCTGCTGCTGCCGATGTCGGTGATCGCCGGCCGCATCGCCACCCAGCTCGGCACCACGCTGCTGCATCGCCCGCAGGGCGGCAAGGGCAAGCTGCTCGGCGGCATGGCGTCCACCCCGCGCGGCAAGGTGGTGGTGCTCGGCGCGGGCGCCGCCGGCGGCAACGCCGCGGCGCTGGCCGCGGCCGCCGGCGCCAACGTGGTGGTGTTCGACAAGCGCCACGACCGCCTGGCCGAGATGATGGCGATGGGCCCGAACGTCACCGCGCTGTATGCCTACGAATCGTCGGTGGCCGAGGAAGTGCGCGACGCCGACATCGTGGTCGGCGCGGTGCTGATCCCCAGCGCCCGGGCGCCGCACGTGGTCAGCGAGGCGATGGTCCGGACGATGGAGCCGGGCAGCGTGCTGGTGGATATCGCGATCGACCAGGGCGGCTGCTTCGAGACCTCGCATCCGACCAGTTGGAAGGAACCCACCTATGAGGTCCATGGCGTCACCCACTTCTGCGTGACCAACATGCCGGGCGCGGTGCCGCAGACCTCGTCGCTGGCGATTTCCGCCGCGATCCTGCCGTACGTGCAGCGTCTGGCCGCGGGCAACGAGTGGCGCCAGTTCGCTCCACTGAACAGCGGCATCAATGTCGATGACGGCAAGCTGGTGCATCCTGCGCTGCAAGGTATGCTCTAACCCTTGTCAGGCAGGAAGGGGGCACCCAGGGTGGCGCGCAGCACAAACGTCAAGCAACAACCGAAGGAAGGCCTCAGCGAGGAGGTGAAGCGCCGGCTGCGTGAAGCCGGTGCCCTGTTGCTGCTGCCGCTGGCGCTGTACCTGCTGGTATGCCTGTTCAGCTACAACCCGCACGACCCCAGCTGGACGAACGCCGGCCAACTGGAACATGCGCGCAATTTCGGCGGCACCGTGGGCGCCTACATCGCCGACCTGCTGCGCTGGATCTTCGGCCTGGTCGCCTACTGCTTCCCGCTGCTGCTGCTGCTGCTGGGCGTGCAGGTGTTGCGCCAGCGCGGCGAGCAGGTGGTGCATCCGTGGGAGCCGGCGCTGCGCCTGATCGGCTTCGTGTTCTTCTTCATCACCGGCCCGGCACTGCTGTACCTCAATTTCCATGACGAGCCGGTGCTGCCGCAGGGCGTGGGCGGGATCATCGGCGTGTGGGTGGGCAGCGCCCTGCTCGGCGCGTTCGGCGACAAGGGGGCGCCGCTGCTGTTGCTGGCGCTGTTCCTGATCGCGGTGACCCTGGCCACCGGGCTGTCCTGGTTCAAGCTGATGGACTGGACCGGGCAGGGCGTGTTGAAACTGATCGACTGGCTCAAGGCCAAGCTGCGCGAGGCGCCGCAGGCGCTGGCCGCGCGGCAGGCGCGCACCGAGCGCGAGGTGGTCAAGAAGGCCGACGCGGTGCGCCAGGCCAAGCGCGAGCCGGTGCGCATCGAGGCTGCGCCGGCGCCGGTGACCAAGAGCGAGCGGGCACGGCTGGAAACCCAGATCCCGCTGTTCACCGGCGCGGCCGCGCCGGGCGAACTGCCGCCGCTGTCGCTGCTGGACGAGGCGCCGCCGCAGGGGCCGGGCTACTCCGAGGAAACCCTCGAGGTGCTCTCGCGCCAGGTCGAATTCAAGCTGAAGGACTTCAAGATCGACGTGAAGGTGGTCGGCGCCTATCCGGGCCCGGTGATCACCCGCTTCGAGATGGAGCCGGCGCCGGGCATCCGCGGCTCGCAGGTGTCCAGCCTGGACAAGGACATCGCGCGCGGCCTGTCGGTGGTCAGCGTGCGCGTGGTCGACGTGATCCCCGGCAAGAACGTGATCGGGCTGGAGATCCCCAACACCCACAAGCAGATCGTGTACCTCTCCGAGATCCTGCGTTCGGACAAGTACGACCAGACCAAGTCGCCGCTGTCGCTGGCGCTGGGCAAGGACATCGGCGGCAAGCCGGTGGTGGTCGACCTGGGCAAGATGCCGCACCTGCTGGTGGCCGGCACCACGGGCTCCGGCAAGTCGGTAGCGGTCAACGCGATGGTGCTCAGCCTGCTGTACAAGGCCAGCCCGAAAGACGTGCGGATGATCATGATCGACCCGAAGATGCTGGAGCTCTCGGTGTACGAGGGCATCCCGCACCTGCTGGCGCCGGTGGTCACCGACATGAAGGAAGCCGCCAACGCGCTGCGCTGGTGCGTGGCCGAGATGGAGCGTCGCTACAAGCTGATGGCGGCGGTGGGCGTGCGCAACCTGGCCGGCTTCAACAAGAAGGTGAGGGACGCCGAGAACGCCGGCCAGCCGCTGCTGGACCCGCTGTTCCGTCCCAACCCGGAGATGCCGAACCTCGCCGCGGAGCCGCTGGAGCCGCTGCCGTACATCGTGGTGTTCATCGACGAATTCGCCGACATGATGATGATCGTCGGCAAAAAGGTGGAGGAGCTGATCGCCCGCCTGGCGCAGAAGGCGCGCGCCGCCGGCGTGCACCTGATCCTGGCCACCCAGCGGCCGTCGGTGGACGTAATCACCGGCCTGATCAAGGCGAACATCCCCACCCGCATCGCGTTCCAGGTGTCCAGCAAGATCGACTCGCGCACGATTCTCGACCAGTCCGGTGCCGAGACCCTGCTCGGCCATGGCGACATGCTGTACCTGCCGCCCGGCACCGCCACGCCCGAACGCGTGCACGGCGCCTTCGTCGACGACCACGAGGTGCACCACGTGGTGGCGTGGCTGAAGGCGCAGGGCGCGCCCCAGTACGTCGAGGGCGTGCTGGAGGAAGTCCAGGCCACCGGCGACGGCAAGTTCATCAACGACGCCGGCCTGCCGCAGGAGGGCGAGGAAGGCGGCGACGCCGAAGCGCAGCTCTATGACAAGGCCGTGGCCATCGTCACCCAGACCCGGCGCGCCTCGATCTCGGGCGTGCAAAGGCACCTGCGCATCGGCTACAACCGCGCCGCGCGGCTGATCGAGCAGATGGAGCAGGACGGCGTGGTCAGCGCCCCGCAGCACAACGGCAACCGCGAAGTGCTGGCACCGCCGCCGCCGAAGAACTGAAACTGTTGCCTCGACATGCTTGTAGGAGCGCACCCTGTGCGCGATGCTTTTCGTCACGTTGCAGAAAAGCATCGCGCACAGGGTGCGCTCCTACGGATCCGTTAAGCCGACATTGTCCACAATCCACCGCCATCGCCACGTTCCGGGGAATCCGATGAAACGCTTCATGCTCGCCCTGTTCGCCGTCGTGCTGGCGCTGTCGCTGGGTACCGTGGCGCAGGCCGCCACCGGGCCGGCGCGCGCGCGGCTGGACGTATTCGCCACCGGCCTGCATTCGTTGACCGGCCACTTCAGCCAGACCTTGACCGACATCAACGGCCACACCAGCAAGAACAGTTCCGGCACGCTGGCGCTGCAGGCGCCGCGCCAGTTCCGCTGGGACACGCTGGCGCCGTACAAGCAGACTATCGTGGCCGACGGCAGCCGGGTGTGGATGTACGACCCGGAGCTGGAGCAGGTTACCGTGCGCATCCAGAGCAGCGAGGAGGCGCACAGCCCGCTTACCGTGCTGACCGACCTCAAGCAGATGGACAAGGATTTCAAGGTGGTCGAGCAGGGCGAGCACGACGGCCTGGCCTGGCTGCGACTCAGCTCCACCGGCAAGGATCCGCAGTTCGACCATGCCGACCTCGGCTTCGACGCCAACGGCCTGGCCCGCATGACGTTCCGCGACCAGCTCGGCTCCACCACCGAGATCCGCTTCTCCGGCTGGCAGCGCAACGCGCCGATCCCGCCGGCCACCTTCAACTTCGTGCCGCCGAAGGGCGCCGACGTGATCGGCGACGCGCCGGTGATCGACGTGCAGCCGCTGAAGGACTGATGCCGCCATGACCGTGCTGCGCAGGTTGCCGCGCTGGGCGTGGATTGGCGGCGGCATCCTTGCCTTCATCGCCGGCATGGTCAACGCCGCCGGCTACATGGGCTTCCGCCACCAGTCGATCACCAACCTCACCGGGTCCACCAGCCTGCTCGGCATCGCGGTGGGTTCCGGCGATGGGGGCGAGGCTTGGCACTGGCTGCTGTCGATCGGCGCCTTCGTGGTCGGCGCCCTGCTCAGCGGGCTGATCGTGCAGCAGCACACGCTGAAGCTCGGCCGCCGCTACGGGGTGGCGCTGGTGCTGGAGTCGTTGCTGCTGTTCGCCGCGGTGCCGTTGCTGGACGCCGGGAGTTCGTACGGCCTGGATCTGGCCGCGATGGCGGCCGGGCTGCAGAACGGCATGGCCAGCACCTACAGCGGCATGGTGTTCCGCACCACCCATGTCTCGGGCATGTTCACCGACCTGGGCATCTACATCGGCCAACGCCTGAGGGGGCTGGAAGTGGACACCCTGCGCATCCGCGTCTGCCTGCTGGTGGTCGGCACCTTCACCTTCGGCAGCGGGGTGGGCGCCGTGCTGTTCCGCCTGCTCGGCGAGCACACCCTGCTGATTCCGGCCACGCTCACCGGCCTGTGCGGCGTGGGCTACGGCATCTACCGCCAGTACACGATGATGGTGGGAATCCGCCCCGACGAAGTGTGACCTTCGCGCGGGCCGCGGCCGCCGGCGCCGGGTCGGCATGCGGCAGCCAGGCCCGGCTGGCCGCCCGGGCACGCCATGGGGAGGGCCGCCGGCGGGCATGACGTATCATGCCGGCATGCCCCGTCCCGTTCCCACACCCGGCGCCGGCCTGTTCGCCGAACCCGACGCGCTCAAGCCGCTGGCCGAGCGCATGCGCCCGCGCAGCCTCGACGAAATCGTCGGCCAGCAGCGGCTGGTCGGCCCGGACAAGGCGCTGCGCCGCGCGCTGGAGGCCGGCAAGATCCACTCGATGGTGCTGTGGGGGCCGCCCGGCTGCGGCAAGACCACGCTGGCACTGCTGGTGGCGCGCTACGCCGATGCGGATTTCCGCGCGATCTCGGCGGTGCTGTCCGGCCTGCCGGACGTGCGCAAGGCGCTGGCCGAGGCCGAGGTGAACTTCGCCCAGGGCCGGCGCACCGTGCTGTTCGTGGACGAGGTGCACCGCTTCAACAAGACCCAGCAGGATGCGTTCCTGCCGCACATCGAGCGCGGCGTGATCATCTTCATCGGCGCCACCACCGAGAACCCCTCGTTCGAGCTGAACTCCGCGCTGCTGTCGCGCTGCCGCGTGCACGTGCTGGAGCCGGTCTCCACCGCCGACATCATCGCCGCGTTGAAGCGCGCGCTGGCCGACAGCGAGCGCGGCCTCGGCGAACTGCAACTGCAGGTGGACGACGAGGCGCTGGACTCGATCGCCCAGGCCGCCGATGGCGACGTGCGCCGCGCGCTGACCCTGCTGGAAATCGCCGCCGAACTGGCCGCCGACGGGCGCATCGACGAAGCCACCCTGGCCCAGGTGCTGGCCGACCGCACCCGCCGCTTCGACAAGCAGGGCGAGCAGTTCTACGACCAGATCTCGGCGCTGCACAAGTCGGTGCGCTCGTCCGACCCCGACGCCGCGGTGTACTGGCTGTGCCGCATGCTCGACGGCGGCGTCGACCCGCTGTACCTGGCGCGGCGGCTGACCCGCATGGCGGTGGAAGACGTGGGCCTGGCCGAGCCGCGCGCCTGGCGCATGGCGCTGGACGCGTGGGATACCTACGAGCGCCTGGGCAGCCCCGAAGGCGAGCTGGGCCTGGCCCAGCTGGCGATCTGGCTGGCGATCTCGCCGAAGAGCAACGCTGCCTACATGGCTTACAACAAGGCCCGCGACGCGGTGCGCGAGGGTGGCACGCTGGAGGTGCCGATGCACCTGCGCAACGCGCCGACGAAATTGATGAAAGGCCTCGGCTACGGCAAGGGCTACCAGTACGACCACGACGCCGAAGGCGGCATCGCGCTGGACCAGCAATGCCTGCCCGACGCGCTCGCCGGCAGCGTGTTCTACGAGCCGGTCGAGCGTGGCCTGGAGCTGCAGTTGCGCGAAAAGCTGCTGGCCCTGCGCGCCGCCCGCGCCAAGGCCCGCAAGTAGGAGCCCGCTCGCGGGCGATGCTTCTTGCACGACACCGCTGCGCCACGCCGCCCTCCGACGCTGCTGCGCGCAGCCTTGCTGCCGCCTCGCGGTCCGGCATAGATTCGCCGTATCAACCGGGGAGAGTGAACCATGCGCGTACTCGTGGCGGGCCTGATCGGCGGCATCGTGGTGTTCCTGTGGGGCGTGGCGGCGCACACGGCGCTGGGGCTGGGCAATGTGGGCATCCAACTGCCGGCCAACGAAAACGCCGTCTTGAGCAGCCTGCATGAAGGGCTCGGCAACCAGCCCGGCATCTACATCCTGCCGTCGCTGGATCCGAAGAAGATGGGCGACGAGGCGGTGATCAAGGCGTACTCGGAAAAGGCAGCGACATCGCCGTATGCCTTCGTGGTCTACCTGCCGCAGGGCGAGGACATGATGCAGATGGGGCCGCAGATCGGCCGGCAGTGGGCGTCCGACACGCTCGCCGCGCTGGCGCTGGCCTTCGTGCTGGGGCTGGCCGGGCTGGGCTTCCGCCGGCGCATGGCACTGACTGCCGCGGCGGCGGTATTCACCTGGCTGTGCACGATGGTGCCGTACTGGAACTGGTACCGCTTCCCGCTCGATTTCACCCTGGCCGCGCTGGTCGAGCAACTCGTCGGCTGGCTGCTCGCCGGCGCCGCGATGGCCTGGTGGCTGGGCCGCAGCGAACGCAAGCTGGCCAGCTGACCCGCGCTCCCTCCCCTGCAAGGCAGGGGAGGGTTGGGGTGGGGTCAGCTCTTGATCTTCTTGCCAGCCCGGAGCAACCCCCTCCCGGCCTCCCCCTGCGATGCAGGGGGAGGAGCGGAGCGCCAGCTGCGGGCAGGGGAGTTGGCTGGCTGAGGCTCTGCTCCCTCCCCAGCGACCGAAGGAAGTCCCCTGGCGGGACGTGTAGCAGGGGACGAGTGAAGTCTCCACGCCAGTCACGTGCTGCATTGCGGCCACAGCCACCCGACAGCGATAATTCACGGTTCAAGCCTTCACCCGGACTTTGATCATGCTGGATCCCGCCCTGCTGCGTTCGCGCCTCGCCGAAACCGCCGCGCGCCTCGCCGAAACCCGTGGCTACACGCTGGACGTGGCCGCCGTGGAAGCGCTGGAGAGCAGCCGCAAGCAGCTGGCGATGGAGACGCAGGAACTGCAGAACCTGCGCAACACCCGCTCCAAGGCGATCGGCCAGGCCAAGACCAAGGGCGAGGACGTGGCGCCGCTGATGGCCGAGGTCGCCGGCATCGGCGACAAGCTCAAGGCGAACGAACAGGCATTGACGGAAGTGCAGGCGAAGCTCGCCGGGATCGCGCTGGGCATCCCCAATATCCCGCACGCGTCGGTGCCTATCGGCAAGGACGAACACGACAACGTCGAAGTCAGCCGCTGGGGCACGCCGCGCGATTTCGCGTTCGAGGTGAAAGACCATGTCGAACTGGGCGAACCCCACGGCTGGCTCGACGGCGACGCCGGCGCCAAGCTGTCCGGCGCGCGCTTCACCGTGCTGCGCGGCCAGCTCGCCCACCTGCATCGTGCGCTGGGCCAGTTCATGCTCGACCTGCACACCGCCGAGCACGGTTACCTCGAATGCAACGTGCCGGTGATCGTCAACGCCGACAGCATGCAGGGCACTGGCCAGCTGCCGAAGTTCGAGGACGACCTGTTCGCCACCGACGTCGGCGAGGCGAAGCGCTACCTGATCCCCACCGCCGAAGTCTCGCTGACCAACCTGGTACGCGACACCATCCAGGACGCCGACGCGCTGCCGCTGCGCATGACCGCGCACACGCTGTGCTTCCGCGCCGAGGCCGGCAGCTACGGCCGCGATACCCGCGGCATGATCCGCCAGCACCAGTTCGAGAAGGTCGAGATGGTGCAGATCGCCCGCGCCGAGCAGTCGCATGCGCAGCTGGAGGAAATGGTCGGCCACGCCGAGAAGGTGCTGCAGAAACTCGGCCTGCCGTACCGTAAAATGCTGTTGTGCAGCGGCGACATGGGCTTCACCGCGGTCAAGACCTACGACCTCGAAGTGTGGCTGCCCAGCCAGCGGACCTATCGCGAAATCTCCAGCTGCTCCAACTGCGAAGACTTCCAGGCGCGCCGCCTGCAGGCCCGCGTGCGCAACGCCGACACCGGCAAGCCCGAACTCGTGCACACCTTGAACGGCTCCGGCCTCGCCATCGGGCGCACCCTGATCGCGGTGATGGAGAACTACCAGAACGCCGACGGTTCGATCACCGTGCCCGCCGCGCTGCGCCCGTACATGGCCGGCCTGGACCGCATCGCATGAACGCACCGATGCCCGCACGCGGCACCTGGGGCAGGGTGGAGTTCTACACCAGCTTCTTCCTGCTGATCGTACTGGCCTCGGTGATCGGCACCCGGCTCGGCTTCGCCGGCGTCTGGCAATTGCCCACACTCGACCTCGACCTCTCCGTGGTCGCGCTGGCGCTGGTCCTCGCCAGCTTCTGGTTCGCCCGCCACAGCCGCCGCTGGCGCCTCGCCATCATCGCCTTCGCCAGCGCCACCCAACTCGTGCCGATGGTCGTCCGACAACCGGTGCTGCTGTTCCCGCTGCTCGGCGCACTGATTCCCGTGGCGATCCTGGTGGGGTGCCTGGTGGCGTTGTCGAAGAAGGGCGGCAGCGGTCGTCCGCCACAGGGTTCCTGATAAACTTCCACGCCCCGCCGGCAACCCAATCTGCCGGCGATAGTTATGGAGAGATGGCCGAGCGGTTTAAGGCAGCAGGAGCTTAACGCGTAGGCAGGATGCCGAAGCGGACAGCGGCGCAGCCGCTGGCCCCGAA